>JBCBQE010001219.1:0-1804 GCA_039820385.1 Cyanobacteria bacterium J06635_10 | reverse complement strand
GCTACGTCTCTACAAACATTTCGCGTGTAATACACATTGTTGATAAATATAATTCATTACTTAATTCAGCAACGCCAGGAAAACTTTGATAGTTTCAATTCCCTCGAAAGGTAAATTGTATTCTCCTGCTAAATATCGTTCACTGTTAACTGCTCACTGCTCACTGTTGACTGTTAACTGTTCACTGTTGACTGATTAACCATTCCCCGATGCAAAACCAACATTATCGCTGCCAAAGGAATCATCAACACTGGAATAACTTCTAATCCAAAGCGAGACGCAAAAAAACCCGCTAAAGAAGGAATTGCAGCAGCACCCAAACTCGCCACGCTAGTAATAAAACCAATAGCTGCTGATACGATCGCAGTTGGTATTCGTTGTGGTGTTAACCAAATTGTCAGCGGAAATATCGGAGCTAAGGCTATACCAATTAAAGGTAAACTAATTAACTGATTTGGCAACAACCACCAAGCTATCAAGCTTAAACCCAATAATATTAAACTGTAATTCAAGGTGCGAGTTGCACCCCATAACTTAACAAAACGTCCCGTAAAAAAACGTCCCACAGTTAACCCTAACCAGTAAGCGCTGACGCTATAACCCGCGATTAATGTTGGCGTACCTCGGCTAATATTTTGGACGCTATAAGCCCAATTTCCCACAGATGCTTCTGTTCCGACATAAACCATTAACAATAAACCAGCAAATAAAACTGTAGGTGTCTTTAGGGCTTCACTCAGATTCGCAGAAGCACTTTTTCCCGACTTTCTTATTCGCTTAGTTAAAGGTTTGTAATTCGATATAACAGCCCATAACATCCCAACTACCATTAATCCTACAACCGCAGCAAAGACTAGATAAATACTGCGCCAATCTAAGTTTACAGCTAATAACGTAGTGGCGATCGCCGGTCCAAGCAATGCCCCAATTCCATAAAATCCGTGCAACAAACCCATTAAATCAGCTTGACTTTGTTGGTTGGCAATATAGCTGTTAATCCCGGCATCAATTAAACCAATTCCTAAACCTAGTAAGCTTCCAGCAGCAACCATCAGCCACCAATAGGGGCTTAAAGCGTAGATTATTAATGCAAATGAAAGGCTTATAGATGCTAACAATAACATCCTAGCCAATCCGACACGACTACTTAGAATACTGCTAGTTAAAGCAGCAAAAATATAACCCGTAACTTGACTGAGAAAAAGTAAGGTAATGTTTGCTGAAGTTAAATTGTAGGTTTCACCAATTGAGGGAATAAGAACACCCAAACCACCTTCGGTAATACCGATAGCTATGAAAGCGTAGAAAGAAAGTAGGATTGCCATGAGAAAGATAGGGAAGATTTAGGAGTTAGAATTTATGAGTTATAAAAGCATCTTTAGTGGCCGTTTTTATCAACGATCAATTATCAATGATCAATGATCAATTATGGTCGAAGCAGGAGGTTCTAAAACCCCATCCAATTTCCTCTCCCTCTCTCACTCCCTCCCTCTTTATTTCTACTCTCTCTCCCTTATATAATTACTAATTAAATTATTTTGTCGTATTACAACCAGCTATCGGCAGACAAATTTTAAAAGTTGTTTTTCCTGGTTGAGATTCTAAAAATATAGCTCCATGATGACGGTTTTCAACAATTCTTCTAACTGCATCTAAACCCAATCCCGTACCTTTTCCTACACCTTTTGTTGTAAAAAATGGTTCATATATACGCGATTGTATTTGATCGGGAATACCCAATCCGTTATCGCTAATTTCTATTTTTAAAGCATCTTCAAAACGAGACGTTTTGATTTCTAAAATG
>JBCBQE010001218.1:0-1808 GCA_039820385.1 Cyanobacteria bacterium J06635_10 | reverse complement strand
CCCAGAGTTTCAAAATATCCTTCAACCTACGATAACCTACGCAACTGGCTCAGCCGCAATGGTGTGCGAAGCTTCTATCTGCCAAGATAACTAAGCTATATGCATAACGTTAGAGTGAGACTTCGAAAGCAGGCAATGTGCCGCTTAGGTAATTCCTGTACTTTATGGTTTACTACCTGGCTTTCCTTTAAATTCTTCAAGCATTCGATCAAATTCTTCATTTTTTTTCTGCTAATCGTTTTTCTTCTTTTTCGGCGGTGAATCAACTCGTTGTCACAGCACCTTACTACCGCTGCGCTTGATTCGATTTTTAGTAATGGCGTACGAAGAGAAAAAATTATGAGAAGGAGAATTTAAGTAATTTTATCAAGATAAATATGCCTCACCATTCTACGCGTCCATTCTCCGGTGTCTAGCAGGCGCTACAGCCCGTGTTAACTACTTTTGTTATGGGAACTCACTTACAGGATACTCTCATGTTCTCGCGTATCCTGGGGGGAACTACACCCAATACTCACCTACCCACTTGAAAACCCTATGGTTGAGGGATTTTTTTGCGCGTCATCCATCAACAAGGGGTAAAATTCGGTAACACACATTATCGAGGCTGTATTATTTAATTACGTAAAACTCACATTAACAGGACTTACGTAATTGTCACAAAATACAGGTGGTGCCGTACAGTGATTGTCTTATTACTGTATTGAAAAATCAGTCAGTGTACAAGCACCCTACAAAAAAAATATGCCAGTTGCATAAGTTTTAATTAATTTTTAGTTATCTGAGTAACTAAATCAGAAGCTTTACCAATCAAAGAAGTATCAATATCAATTTGATAATTTTCTAAATTTCCAATTCCCTCTACAACTGCTTCTAAATCAGCATTACCTTTCCTAGCACCTAAACCGTTAACTGCACATTCAATTTGTCTAACTCCACAATTTAAGGAAGTAAGAGAATTTTCTACTGCTTTACCTAAATCATCGTGACAATGAACGGAAACTACAACTTTGTCAATATTCGGTACTCGATTAAAAATCATTTTTAGAAGTTGGGAAAATTCTTCGGGTGATGATAAACCCAAACTATCGGGAATACTAATAGTTATAGCGCCACTATTAATTGCCATTTCAATCGCTTTACATAAAAAATCTGGTTCGCTTCTAGGTGCATCAAAAGCACTCCATTCGACTTCTCCACAATGATTTCTTGCAAAAGACACATGATTTTTAATACTTTCTAATTCTTCTTCTAATCGATTTTGACTTTTATTATTTAAATTGACATTATTATAAGTATGAATTCTACCTCTTTTCGCTGGCTTAATCGCTTGAGCAACACTAATTATTTCTTCTTCACTGGCACCAGCTAGTCCACAAATAGTAGAATGATTAATTATTTGAGATATCTGCAATACTTCATCAAAATCTGAAGAATAATTTCCTGGATAACCAACTTCAATTACATCTACTCCCATTTCTTCTAACAATTTAGCAAGAGAAATTTTCTGATGTAAATTAAATTTTACACCAGGCATTAATTCTCCATCCCGCATTGTGGTATCGAAGATAATAATTTTGTTCATAAGACAATTATCAATAAACAAAGTCCGTAATTTACAGCATTTTGCAAGTAAATGAGGTACAGAAAAATTTTCTAAAACTCTTGTGGTACGGGGAGAGAAAGCCCGTGAGAATTTACCGATGTTAAAACAATTATCAATTAATAATTATTAACTTAAACATATGGGTTTAATTCCCCACCGCTCAAAGGTGAAAGAATTGGGTTGGGGTTTAAATCCCCATAGA
>JBCBQE010001217.1:0-1822 GCA_039820385.1 Cyanobacteria bacterium J06635_10 | reverse complement strand
AGTTAAATATAATATTTTTAAACGCATTAATACAGGGGGTATACCTCTTTCCAATCAGGAATTACGCCATGCTCTTAACCCAGGTAAAGCAACTAAGTTTTTAGAAAAACTCGCAAATCTAAAAGAATTTACACGTCTTGTTAAACTGGGTGATTCTCGTAAAAAACGAATGGATGACAGAGAATTTATACTTGGGTTCCTAGCTTTTAAACTAACTTCTTATAAAGAATATCAAGATGGCGATCGCGATACATTTCTAAATCAAGCTTTAGTCAAGGCAAATAAATTATCAGAAGCAGAGTTAAATCAAATTGAACAAGATTTTCAAAATTCAATGATTTTAGCATTCGATATTTTTGGTGATAATGCATTTCGTAAATTGTCTAATAAAAATAAAAGAAAATACCCATTAAACAAAGCATTGTTTGAAGCCTGGTCAGTTAAGTTTAGTGAGATTAAGGAAGAAGAAATTGAGCAAATGAAGACTAAGAAAAAAGAATTAATTAATAAGTTTATAAAAAAATCAGATAATGACAAAGAATTTCTTGAATCTATTTCTCAAGCTGCAAATAAAATTGAATATCGATTTAGCACGATTGAAAAAATTATCCAGGAAGTATTATCATGATTAGTTCGTTACGATTGATAAACTTTAAGGCTTTTGAAAATCAGCTATTTGAACTCAGACCGCTGACTTTACTATCTGGTTTAAATAGTACTGGGAAATCTTCTGTAATACAATCATTACTGCTTCTACGTCAATCCCATCAACAGGAATTATTAGAAGAATTGGGTTTAGCATTAAATGGTGATTTAATCAGAATTGGTAATGCACAAGATGCATTTTGTGAAAATGCGAAAGAAGACTATATAGAATTTAATATCATTTGTGAAAATAATGAACAAGGTATATGGCGCTTTAATTATGAATTAGAAAAAAAAGAAACTGACTTAATAGATATAGACTTTTCATTATCAACAAAACCCGGAAATTCAATTTATCAATCAAGTCTTTTCAACAAAGAATTTCATTATCTTCAAGCAGAAAGAATTGGTCCGCGATTAGTTAATGAAATGTCAGATTATAAAGTTAGAAGACTTAGACAACTTGGAACAAAAGGAGAATACACAGCACACTTTCTTAACGTTTACGGACGCGAACCTATTCCTATATATAATCTCAACTATCCACAAGCAAAATCAATGGATTTAATAGATCAAGTTGAGGGATGGATGAGAAAAGTAAGTCCAGGTACACGCATTAGTGTTAACTCAAATCCAGATATAGATTTGATGAATTTACAATATTCTTATGGAGACAGTAATCTTTATCGCTCAACTAACGTAGGATTTGGAATTAGTTATACTTTACCGATTCTTGTTGCCGTTTTGTCATCCAAACCTGGTACACTTATTCTTATTGAAAACCCTGAAGCTCACCTTCATCCCAAAGGTCAAGCCAAAATGGGAGAATTATTAGCATTAGCTGCTAGCTGTGATATACAAGTTGTGGTAGAAACTCATAGCGATCGCGTTTTGAACGGTATTCGTGTTGCCGTTCATGGTGGTAAACTTGATCCACAACATGTTCAATTGCATTACTTACAACGTAAAGAAAATAGAGGACTTACTTATACTGAAGTCGTATCACCAAATGTAGACAGAAACGGCAGAATTGACAAATGGCCAGACGGTTTCTTTGATGAGTGGGATAAAAGTTTGGATGCTTTATTAGAACCAGTAGGAGAATGAATTTCATTTGAAGTGCGAAGTACTCGCTTTACACCACTAGCTGTTGCTTGACGCAAAGTACTTATCAAGT
>JBCBQE010001216.1:0-1857 GCA_039820385.1 Cyanobacteria bacterium J06635_10 | reverse complement strand
AATCATTAACTCAAAAATTAACACTTTCAATTACAGAACCGCTGACTATTCTTGCAGAGAAGATGGTTCCCAGCAAAGATGAAAATACACATTTGAAGAACGGACAAGGGGAGGGGGGAGAGGGGGGAGAGGGGGTAGACTACATAATTCAAAACTCTTCATTCCTCATTCTTCGTTCTTAACTCCTAACTCCTAACTCCTAGAGTGCGCTTTCAAGCAACTGGCGGTACTGACTCTTCTGTTTCACACCTTTGAATTCTTGCAATAATTCTTTATCTTTAAATATTTGCACTGTAGGAGTTCCGGTTACACCTGCTTGTTCGGCAATTTCCCTATCTTTGTCAATGTCGATTTCCACAAAGTGGATTTTACCGTCAAATTCATCCACTACTTTATTTAATATGGGTTTTAGGGTATGGCAAGGTCCGCAACCAGGAGAAACGTACTTCACCATTAAAGGGCGATCGCCATCGTGAAATATTTTTCTAAGGGCATAACCTCCGATATGACGGGTAGCGTTGATGTCAAAATCATCTTCGGTATCGGCGGTGGTTTTTTCTTCTTGTTCTGGTTTCAGTTCGTTGTCATCTGCCTTTTGATGGAATTCTTGAAGCAATCCCTCAGCAGATAACCACCGTTCCGCTAACATCGCTCCCATACAGCCGCTACCTGCTGCGGTAATTGCCTGACGAAATTCACGATCTTGTACGTCACCAACAGCATATACGGCTTCGACGCTGGTTTCTACTGAGTTGTGTTTGGTAACAACGTAACCCACATCATCTAGTTCCAATTGTCCTTTAAATAAGGATGTATTGGGGGTATGTCCGATGGCGTAGAATAACCCTTTAACTTCTAACTTGCTTTCTTCACCAGTTTTATTGTTACGAACTTTGATTCCCTGCATGTGGTTGTCATCGCCGAAAACGTCTACAGCTTCGGTATTCCAATGCACGTTAATTTTCGGATTACTCAAAACCCGGTCTTGCATCGCTTTACTGGCTCGCATTTTATCGCTACGAACCAATAAATTCACAGTATCGCCGTATTTAGTCAGGTAAATAGCTTCTTCCGCCGCCGAATCCCCAGCACCAATTACAGCTAATTCAGCACCGCGAAATATCGGAGTAGCTCCGTCACAAATAGCACAAGCAGAAATACCGCGACTCCAAAATGTATGCTCGCTAGGTAAACCCAAACGCTTCGCCGTCGCTCCGGTTGCAATAACTATACTATTAGTTTTAAACTCTCGTTCGGAGGAACGCACCGTAAACGGACGCTGACTTAGATCGACAGAAATTACATCCTCAGTATATAGTTCGGCCCCCCAGCGTTCTGCTTGTGCCTTCATTTTATCCATTAAATCGGGACCAGTAATACCTGCGGGAAAGCCGGGAAAATTCTCCACTTCAGTAGTTGTCATCAACTGGCCGCCGGGTAAGCCCCCCGCTTCAAACCCTTCAAATACAACAGGTTTGAGGTTCGCACGTCCCGCATAAATAGCAGCCGTATAACCCGCCGGGCCACTTCCTATGATTACTAAATTTTCTACTGCTGGATTTGTCATAATCTTTTAAATAAACTCATAACCACTACGCTTAATTTAGCATAGCAAATTTATTTCATCTTGTGGGGTTTTGGTTTATTGTGCAGATGCCTAATCTTGAAATAATTTTGTAGGGTGTGTTACGGCACGAAAAATCTTGGATATTAATAGATAAATTTGATAATGCTGTAACGCACCATTGAATCTAGTCCTCAAGCGGATTAATTTGGATTTTGTATTGTAAATAAGAGGGGTTTTGTTTGTGTAGTAGCAGTTTCAACTGTCAGGTAATTTTGAAACTTGCTCTCTCA
>JBCBQE010001215.1:0-1866 GCA_039820385.1 Cyanobacteria bacterium J06635_10 | reverse complement strand
CCACTTGCTACAACGGAGGGCACCTCCGCAACGCAGTGGCTCCTCTCCCCCTTCCCTCAATCTCAAGCTGATAATTGTTCATTGATAATTGATAATTGATAAATGCAAACTGAACCAAAACCAGGTGTACTGTATATTGTTGGCACGCCGATTGGTAACTTAGAGGATATGACTTATAGAGGCGTGCGAATTTTGCAATCGGTGGATTTTATTGCTGCCGAAGATACGCGCCATACAGGAAAACTTTTAAAGCATTTTCAAATTAATACGCCACAAATCAGTTATCACGAACATAATCGTAATAGTCGTATCCCAGAATTATTAAAGCTTTTGGGGGAAGAAAAAGCTATAGCTCTTGTCTGTGATGCCGGTGTACCGGGAATTTCCGATCCTGGCTATGAATTAGTACTCGCTTGTGTTGAAGCCGGAATTACCGTAGTTCCTATTCCTGGTGCGGTTGCAGCAATTACTGCATTAAGTGCTTCGGGAGTTTCCACAGAAAAATTTGTGTTTGAAGGATTTTTAAGCGCTAAAGCAAAACAACGGCGATCGCACTTGGAGTCTCTCAAGTCCGAAGAGCGTACTTTGATTTTCTACGAATCACCCCATCGTTTACGCTCAACTTTACAAGATTTAGCAGAAATATTTGGCGATGCCAGACAAATTGCAATAGCACGAGAATTAACTAAAATATATGAAGAGTTTTGGCGGGGAACTATTGCAGGTGCTTGTAGCTACTATGACAAAAAGGTTCCCATCGGTGAATATACTTTAGTTGTAGCGGGAAATCCACCCACTCAACGGGAGTTTACAGAACAAGAACTTATTAATGAGTTACAAAACATTATGAATCGAGGAATATCGCCTTCACAAGCGAGTCGTCAGTTAGCTGCATTAACTTCTTTACCCCGCCGTCAACTTTATCAACTTGCCCTTAACTTGAAAAATTTGGATTGTGAGATACAAGATACTAAAATAGTAAATCTGGAAAATTAAGCTGCTCTTGTATTACTTGATTATTCCGCCTATATAGATCGAGGCTGAGTGTCTTGTTTAATTTGAGGTACATCGGGTATTATTTTCATCCTGATTAACCAGCACATTACAATAAAGTAAAAATTAGAGTTTGTTGACAACGAGGGATTAGAATGACCCAAGTGGTTTTAGGTGAAAACGAAGGAATAGATTCTGCTTTACGTAGATTTAAGCGTCAAGTTTCCAAGGCTGGGATTTTGGCTGATGTTAAGTATCATCGGCACTTTGAAACCCCACAGGAGAAACGTAAGCGTAAAGCAGTTGCAGCAAGACGCAAAAGACGTTTCAAATAAGTAGGAATGAGTACTTTTTACTATTTGCTTTCCCCGTGAAATCTATTATGTTCCAATGTGCTTCGCTTCTGCTCCAACCGATTTTTACCCCGAAGAGAAGAGCGTATCGCCATAATATATCTAAACATTACCTATGAACTAGAAAAAAGACTTTCTTCGTTCGGCAAAATACCTTGAAATTTCTGAAATATAGTTGACGAGCACCCGTGAATTTTTTTCTTATAAAAAAAAATCTGGCTGAGAACCCTTGAAGCGGGCAAGCTTTCACAATTAATTGCTCCTCAACTTTCTTGATTTGATAAACAACCACTGCTGATGGTGCGGTGGTTGTTTGCCATATATCACTATTTGAATATTTACAAGGTTAAACTGGTGAGAATGTATTCTTAGTAATATTTAATCACCATCAAAAAAATGCTATCCACCATTTTTATCCCTCATGGACATTGTTATAAAAAGCGATTAAACGAAGGAAGAGCCGAAGTTGGAAGAGCCGAAGTTGGTTGGAATTGAGATGGGGATGAGCGGGCCGAACTCA
>JBCBQE010001214.1:0-1872 GCA_039820385.1 Cyanobacteria bacterium J06635_10 | reverse complement strand
TTTTTAAATAAAATCGGATAAAATCATATTTAAATTAAATATCTTTATCATTTAAAAATTAATCGAGGAATTATTGGTATTGTTTGTACTCTTTTTTAATTTTGTTTGGGGAATAATTACAGCATTGTGTCTAAAAATAAGCAAGTAAAATTAAAAAAGAGTACAAACAATACCAATAATTCCTCGATTAATTTTTAAATAAAATCGGATAAAATCATATTTAAATTAAATATCTTTATCATTTAAAAAATGCCAAAAAGAATTAGCAAAAATTGCCGCTTGAGTTCTATCTCTTAGATTTAATCTAGTTAAAATACTCGTGACGTGATTTTTAACTGTTCTTTCAGAAATAAACAATTTTTGGGCAATTTCCCGATTACTCGCACCGCTAGCGATTAAACATAAAACTTCTTTTTCTCTGGGGGTAATTTCCTGTAACTCATGGGGTGGAGTGGGATTTTTTGCTGTCGTTGTTTCGTGAGTACCAGTTATAATTTTCTCGAATAAACCTGGCCCCAAATGGGTATGCCCAGCATTTACTAAGCGAATTGCATTTGCTAAGGGTTCTAATGGTGTATCTTTGAGTAAATAACCTTTTGCACCATATTTCATTCCCTCAGAGATATATTCGTCATCATCAAAAGTTGTCAAAATTAAAATTTTAACTTTGGGAAATTGCTTTATTATTGCTTTTGTTGCTGCAATACCATCCATAATGGGCATTCGTACATCCATTAGTACCATATCTGGATGCAAAGCTTCTACTTGAGATATGGCTTGTTTACCATTTGCGGCTTCTCCAACTACTTCAAAATCCGGTTGCGATTCTAATAAGCTTTTGATGCCTTGACGAATAATTTCTTGGTCATCCACCAATAATAGACGAACCATTAATCTATCCCCGATAATGGTAAAAATATCATTATACTGCAACCTTCTCCCGGTTCGCTGTTCAGATAAAAATTACCACCTAATGCATGAGTGCGATCGCGCATACTTTGAAGTCCGAAACCCGTGGTATTTTGGTTAGGATAAAAGCCAATACCATTATCTTGAATCTGTAAATACAAGGAATTATCAATTGTTTTGATTTCAATTGTGACTAAATCCGCATCACTATGTTTGGAAATGTTTGTTAAAGCTTCCTGAGTAATCCGATAAATAGCCAAGTTTATCTCTGGCGATAAAGTTTGATGAACTTGTAAATCTAATTCTGGTTTTATTTGTAAACGGCATTGAAATTCTCGCAATAAACCTTCAATTGCAAGCTCTATATTTTTTCCTTTTAATGGATCTGAACGTAAAGCTGATACAGAATAACGAACTTCTTTTAAAGCATTAGCACCTAATTTTTTAGCTTGTATTAAAAAACCTTTTGCTTTGTCTATATTTGAATCAATAAATAATAAAGAATTTTCGAGTTGAATGCTTTGTGCAGTTAAAGAATGTCCTATAGAATCATGAATCTCTCGCGCAATTCGACTCCTTTCTTGTAAAGTAGCTTGGTTTTCAATTCTTAAAGCATATTGTCTTAATTTTTCGTGAGCTAATACTAATTTTTGTCTACTTTGACGCTCGGATATAACTGCATTTACTAATAAAAGTACAAATAATAATATAAAACTAAATAATATTCCAGCTGTAAATTGTAAATTTAGAACAGCATTTCTTAACTCTTCCGAATTTACCGTTCTTAATGTATTGGGTAAACGAAAGGGAGCATTTATATTTATTGTAGAAATAAAAAATATCCAGGATAAACCTGCAACTAATAGTCTTCCATGAATTTTAAATACTAAACAACTACGAAGAACTAAAATCAGCAATAAAGGAGGAGCAAAGCCCATGCCTCTACCAAGTGCTAAATTTGCT
>JBCBQE010001213.1:0-1877 GCA_039820385.1 Cyanobacteria bacterium J06635_10 | reverse complement strand
GGTATTGCTTGTTTAACTCTATTAGCGGCAGAATTGTATGCTATTTTCACTTTAGTACTTGCATACTTTCAAACCTTAAAAATTAAAGAACGGCAACCAGTTGATATTTCTACCATTCCTCAAGAAGAATGGTTTAAAGTTGATATTTATATTCCTACCTACAACGAAGACGTTGAAATTGTTCGTAAAACAGCACTAGCAGCTTTAGCTTGCGATTATGCACCCGGAAGAAAAAAGGTTTATGTTCTCGATGATGGCCGCCCTGAAAAGTATGAAGAAGGAGATCCACGTAGAGAGACTTTCCGCGTCAGACGAGAAGAATTACAACAAATGTGCGACGAACTCGGCTGTATCCATATGGCACGAGATAATAATGACCATGCCAAAGCTGGTAATATCAACACGGCTTTTTATAAAACTGACGGCGATTTAGTCCTAATTTTAGACTGCGATCACGTTCCATCTCGGCAATTTCTCGTAGATACAGTCGGTTTCTTTTACGACCCTAAAGTATCTTTTGTTCAAACTCCCCACTGGTTTTATAACCCAGATCCCTTCGAGCGTAACCTACTTACCGGTGGTAAAATCCCTGTAGGTAACGAACTGTTCTATAAAGTACTGCAAAAAGGGAATGATTTTTGGAACGCAGCCTTTTTCTGCGGCTCAGCCGCTGTTATTCGTAAAACTCACGCTCTCGAAGTTGGAGGAATTGCGGTTGAAACCGTAACGGAAGATTGTCACACAGCATTACGATTGCATTCGCGGGGTTATAAATCCGTCTACTACGACAAAATTATGGTAGCGGGATTAGCTCCAGATACCTTTTCAGCTTATGTAGGGCAACAAGTACGCTGGGCTAGAGGAATGGCACAGATTCTCAGACTTGAAAACCCACTATTGAATCCCAAGCTAAATCTAAATTTTGCTCAACGAATTTGTTATTTAAGCGCCACTTGCCATTTCTTATATGGTTATCCTCGACTGATATATGCAATCATTCCCACCTTGTTCTTATTATTTGGGATTAATCCCATCCAAGGTTTAGGTTTGGAAACTCTAGCATATGCCTTACCACATATTATCCTCTCTCTGGCTACTAATCACATTATTTACAAACACGTTCGATTTTCATTCTGGAACGAAATTTTTGAATTTGTAATGTCTTTCCAGGCGGGTTGGGTAACACTGTTGGCAATACTCAATCCTAAGATGGGTACTTTTAACGTTACCGATAAAGGGATCAATGTTACTAAACGTACCTTTGACTGGACATCGATGCGTGGTTTGGTGATAGTAACAGCATTAGTAGTCAGTTCCTTACTTGCGGTTCCCTATTGGTTATTATTACGGCCAGAAGATACGGAAGCGGTGTTAGTTAACACTTTATGGTCTGGTTTTAACTTGATTCTGTTAACAGCAGCTTTACTCGTAGGATTTGAACAACCACAAATTCGTACCGCTCACCGTTTGCAAAGACAGCTTGCAGTGGTAATCTCCAGTGATGACCAAACTATTATGGGAGAAACAATTAACATCTCAGAAACTGGTGCTTTAATATCCTTGGAATCATGGTCAAATTTACCAGATGAAGTGCAAATTGAGATAATAGGAGATTTTACGGCTCGTGCTGTTGTAACTGCAAGAGTTATACGAATTACTCCTGTAAATGAAACAGAAACTCATTTGGCGATCGATTTTATTAATCTTAACCGTGCTCAACAGGATGATTTAGCCTTGGTTATGTATTCCGATGTAAAAGAGTGGTATTCTCAGAAGCGAGAAAACGCCGATAAACCAATTGCTTCTCTTGGTTTCTTAGCTAGCAGTATAACTCGTTCTCTGCGCGAACTTAAGCCAAGCAAAACTAAACAAATACG
>JBCBQE010001212.1:0-1878 GCA_039820385.1 Cyanobacteria bacterium J06635_10 | reverse complement strand
CTGCCATGTTTCTGACAAAATTTCCTGAAAAAGCAGATTATTACTGCCGGTTTGATGTGGCTATTGTTTGCTGTTACAACTGAATAATTATTAATTGATAATCGGTAATTAATGCTTTTTGCGAGCATAACAAATATTACTAGTTATCAATTGAATATTCAAATGCTGCCCGAATGTATTCTTGTAAAGTTAAGTAAAGTTCCGGAGTTGATAAAGTTGCGATTGAATTTTTTTGCGTTATTTTTCTCTGACAGCAAACAATAGCCACATCAAACCGGCAGTAATAATCTGCTTTTTCAGGAAATTTTGTCAGAAACATGGCAGCAGTGCGACAAAGTTTGGCTTGCTTTGGAAGGGCGATCGCCATTTTTCCTCCTGCATCCCAATTACCCACGGAGCGGGTTTTAACTTCCACGAATGCAAGGCATGTACCCGAATCATCTTCCCTTTCAGCTATAATATCAATTTCTCCCCAACGACAGTGCCAGCGACGATGTAAAATTATCCAATTAGTAGATTCCAACCATTGGGTTACTAGGTCTTCACCTAAAGCACCTATATCGGGATAATGTGAAGAAGGATAGTTTGCCATAAGCAGCTAAATAATCATGATTTTGACGAAAAGCAATTGGATTAAGCGTTTGGTACTTAGTTTATTGTTTTGGGGAATGGCTTGTATTTTCTTACCATCAAGTCTAACTCCCCAAGCTTTTGCACTGGATTACAACAAAGAAATATTAATAGAGGCTGATTTCTCCGATCGCGATTTAACTGATTCTAGTTTTACTAAAGCTAATCTTCGCGATAGCAATTTTAGTAATTGTAATTTACAGGGTGTAAGATTTTTTGCGACCAATTTGGAGTCGGCAAATTTGAGGAATGCAAACCTAAGATATGCGACTTTGGATTCCGCACGTTTAATAAAAGCAGATTTAACAAATGCGGTGCTAGAGGGTGCATTTGCATCCAATGCTAGATTCGACGGCGCGATTATTGATGGTGCTGATTTTACCGATGTCTTGTTACGACGTGACGAACAAAATAAGTTGTGTAAATTAGCAAAAGGTACTAATACTATTACAGGACGCGATACTCGCGATACTTTGTATTGTCCTTGATATTTATAATATTGGGTTTATCCATAAATTTGTATGTAGAGACGCTAAATCCTTGCGTTTCTACATATTTTGGAGTAAAATGCAAAATATTTTACAATTCAGCCACAGTAAAGCATCGCTGTTGATCTAATTCCTTGAGTCGTTGTTTTTCAGCCATAAAAGCTTGATAATAAGATAGCCATCTTTCCGATTCGGTTTCTGGATCGGTTTGCTCCCAAAGTTCGCGAAAGTAGCGGTAGCGTTTTTCACGTAATACTCTTTCCATACTGAGGGTTGCTTTTAAAATAACTTGCGGAGTACGAATTATTTCTTGTTGGGCTTTTTCGCTTAAATAGAATAAATGCGAAATCATTTCCATTTGCTCGGGGAATTCTGAATATCTATCTTGTAAAGTTGAAATTAATTCTGTAGAAGAATTCGTCTCCGAAATATCTTCCGATTGAATATATATAATTTGCTGCCACAAAAATCTATGATGGGATAAGCTAAATTGCAAATCTCTTTCTTCTAAAATATCGCTAATAGATTTACGATATTCAGGAGAATGTAAATAAATTAGTAATAATAAAGCTTCTGCTTCTTCTAAAAGACTGTACTCTTTGTTCGCAATTGGATTGGAAGTATTACCAGAATCTTCATTTTGAGCATCGCGATTTAAAAATCGAGGAGTCGAACTCTTAATTTTATAATTTCTTCTCTCTTGCTTATTTCATTACGAGCAGAAAATTTATTAACTCAAATTTCTCCTCAAATTCATAAG
>JBCBQE010001211.1:0-1884 GCA_039820385.1 Cyanobacteria bacterium J06635_10 | reverse complement strand
AACTGTTAACTCCATTGCTTTCTATTAATTCGGATTTAAATTGTCGATTTTTATAGCGTTTAGATACTGCTTGTTCGGGATCGATGCCATTAAAGGTAGGGGGTAGCCAAACTCGAAGGATTAGTAGTACTCCCAGCACTAATAAGAAGGCACAAGTTGCTAAAACTTGACTCCAACCTATTTCTAAAACACCTTGAACGATAACTTCTCGCAAAGCTGAAACTATAGAAACTTCAACAGCTACACCGATAGATACTCGATGTTCCTGTAGATAAATAATCAGCAGTCGGAATAACTCAACTAAAATCAGTAAAAACAGAATATCGGCAGTAACAGAATGAAACTGTAGAGGTGGAAGCAAAGAGAGAAACATATCTTTCACCTCAAGCACCATGAAGCTAAATAAACCGATACATAAACAAATAATAATCGCGTCTTGGATAAATTCCAAACTTCGGACAACACGCTCTCGATTGATGATATACATGGTTGATGTGGTTTCCACAGGTTTATACATAGGAGAGAGGGGGGAGATGGTAAGCCACTGCTGCACCAGGGTTCCCTGAATGTGCAAGTGGCGCAACCCGTTCATCGAAGATGTTCCCGAAGGGTAGGGGGAGATGGGGGAGATGGGGGAGATGGAAGGAGTTTTTAATTACCAATTCCCAATTACCAATTCCCAATTAATAATGATTGCCAATTTTGCGGTGATGCACGGCGGTTAAGGCATTTACTTGAGAAACTCGTCCAGTTTGAACGGTGCTGTAAATCACCCAATGATCTCCGCAATCCATCCGGGTGGTGATTTCGCATTCCATGTAAGCTAGAGCTTCAGCTAAAATCGGAGATTCATTGGTGGCAGCAGGATATGTTTTCACACCTGCAAATCGATCTGCACCGGGTGGAAAACGCTTAAGGAAATGCTTCATTAATCCTTGATATTTACCTTCTTCCAACACGTTTAAAACAAAGCGATCGCCAACGTGCATTATTGATTCAATTGCTCTGTCTTTAGCAACTGCGATCGCAACTCCTAATGGATTAACACTCGCTTGTGTCACCCAAGAAGCCAGCATTGCGCTTTGAATTTCTCCTTTTTTGGCGGTGATGATATACAATCCCGTACTAATCCTTCCTAAGGATTTTTCTAGCTCGCTATCAATGGATTTGATTTGTTTTATGGTACGATCGCGATTCAACCATTGTCCCAAATCTGTTCCCGCTTCATCGCAAAGTTGTTCTGTAACTTTGGTGGGAGTTTCTTTAATTAAAATCGGGGTAAAGGCTTCAGTTAATCCCAATTCTTGAAACTTATTACGTAAGGGATAAATGGGTTCATCTTCTCCTCCTCCCGACTCTAATAAACCAATTGCTTGCTTATTATGAGCAGTAGCCAAGATAGTATTTAAAGCAACTTGAGCTACATCGTTAGATTGGGGAGGCATTGCGATCGCTAAACCAGCAGCTTGGGAAACTATTTCTCGGACTTCTTGAAGCTCGGTATCGTTAATATCTACTAATTCTACCACTACATCTGTTTTGTCACTTCCATGAGCTACGGCTCTGACTAATTCTTCGCTATAACCGTAATCTTCAACGTAAAATAAAGCTACTAATTTTTCTTTTTTGCTTTGCTCTGAACTCCAATTTTGATAGTTTCCAATCCATTCGGAAATATGGTGTTTTAATAAAGGTCCATGTCCCGTTGCAACTGTGCCAATTTCTAACTTTTTAATCCGCTTTAAAGCCGATAATACAGACCGCGCATTCGGTCCCATCAGACAGTCATAGTAATATTTAAAATCGGACTCTATTCCCGTCAAATTTTCATCGTAAGTGCGATCGTCACAGTAATGCATTCCAAATACATCACAAGTATAAAGA
>JBCBQE010001210.1:0-1888 GCA_039820385.1 Cyanobacteria bacterium J06635_10 | reverse complement strand
ATGCTCCCCATGAAGTAAGAAGTTATTACCGGAAATTACCAGATTTATCCGCTAATTACCATGTAATAACACATCAGACAGGTAAAATATAGCTTAAATTGCGATATAAAAAAAACCGTAATGAAACAACAGCATAATATAGATGAAGTACAAGAACCAATAAAGAGTGCTTCACCGGAAGTACGACAAATTATAGAACGAGTGTGGCATTTAGAAAAAAGCAGACTTGATAAAAAAAGTTTCGGTCATATTAACGAAGATATTTTAGCAATCGTCAAGGAAGCCGTGAAATGAAGCTGACTTCTATCAAGCTTTGTAACTTTCGCTCTTTTTATGGTAAAACTTGTGAAATAACTCTTGCAGCGACTAACTCGAATAATACTACTATAATTTACGGTAATAATGGTGCAGGAAAAACTAGTTTACTCAATGCATTCACATGGGTATTATACGAAAAATTTAGTGCAGCTTTCGCCTCAATAGACCAACTTGTAAATAAAAGGGCGATCGCCGAAGCGAAAAAAGGGCAAAGTGTAGAATGTTGGGTAGAGTTAGCGTGGGAACATGACAGTAAACGCTATAGAGTAAAACGCCAATGTCGAGTTTACAAACATAAAAATGATATTGATATTGGTAAAACAGAATTATATATGCAGGTAGCGGGAGATGATGGCAGATGGTATCTTCCCCCACAACAACCGGAAGATATTATCGGGCAAATTCTACCTGCTAGTTTACATCAATATTTCTTTTTTGATGGAGAACGAATTGAAGAAATAGTTCGTTCCGATAAGAAAGCGGAAATAGCGGAAGCGACGAAGATATTTTTGGGTGTTGAAGTAATAAATCGCTCGATTAGACACTTACAAGAAGCCAAGAAAAGTTTAGAAAACGAATTGAGATTAATTGGTGACTTGGAAATTAAAAAGCTGTTAAAGGGGCAAAGTAAAATTGAGCTTGAAATTGAAGTAATTAGCAAGCGGCAGGAAGAGATTATAAAAGAGTTAGAATATCAAAATACATTTAAAAAAGAAACGAGTAAACTTTTACGCGAACTTAATGCTGCCAAAGATTTACAAGAAAGACGACAGGAGTTAGAAAAAAATAAAGCATCGAATCAAGATGATTTGCGACAAAGGAGAGAAACGATAAAAAAAACAATTTCTGCATGGGGTTATACAGTATTGTTAGGGGAAACAACAGTACAGTTTCGAGAAATTATTGACAATTTAAAGCAGCGAGGGAAGTTAACCACAGGAATTTCGCGAGAATTTATTCAAGAGTTATTAGATTCCCATAGTTGTATTTGTGGTACGAGTTTAAGCCACGGAAGTAAAACTCGCGAAAATGTCGAAACTTGGTTAGATAAAGCTGGCTCCTCGGAAGTTGAAGAAACAGCAATTAGAATGTGCGCTAAAGTTGATGAAATCGATAAGCAAGCAGGGATATTTTGGCAAGAAATCGATCGAGAACAAGTTAAAATCAATCAATTAAGACAAACTATTGCCGAAATTGAAGTAGAATTAGATAATATTGAAGAAAGATTAAGAAAAGATCCCAGTGAAGAAATTCGCAGTTTACAAAAGCGTTTAGATCAAATAGAAGAAAAAATTACCGAGTTAACTTTAGAACAAGGTGCTAATCAGCAGAAAGTAGTTAACTTAAAATCTGAATTGGAAGGTTTGAACAAACAAATCGCCAGACAGAAATTAAACGAAGAAAAACAAATATTAGCACAGCGTCGCATCAGCGCAACAGAAGATGCGATCGATAGATTAACCCAGGTAAAAATTTCTTGGACTCTTTTTTCTAATTGCAAGCGGAATTGCTGTTCTTGCAAAACTTTTACCTGGGTTAATCTATCGATCGCATCTTCTGTTGAGCTGAT
>JBCBQE010001209.1:0-1890 GCA_039820385.1 Cyanobacteria bacterium J06635_10 | reverse complement strand
GAAATACCAATAATTCCTTGAGCTAAGGAAATTGGTATTTCAGTAGTAGGAATCTCTTGTGGAATCTTAGCTTCGGTTAGTGGCATAGATAAAGTATTTGATAATTTCCCAAATATATAATATCTGGAACTTTCAAGCATAATTTGAAATCTTATCTAGATATTAAATCCTTCGCGTCCGAAAATATATCAGGACTTACGCAATTGTCACACAACTCGGATGGTGCGTGACAGCAAAAGCCTTATTGTTGCCTTAAAAATCAGTCAAACTGTCACAGCACCCTACAAGGTAAATGTGCCAGTTGCGTAACTATATATATCAAAGAATGTAAATCTAGTTAAAAGCGTTTAATCGCTCTCAGCCTGGAAGGCTGGAGCTACAGTTACTAAGCCCACCTCTGTGGGCTGAATTAAGCGCATATTTATAAAGAAATGGTATCACTATTCCCAATTACTATTTTTAACGCCTCACTAGTTAGTGTCTTCTTTTGATTTACTATTTTTTGGTTTAGTAACAAACCAGGCTACTATACCAAAGATAACGGTAGCTAAAAGACTCCAGAGCAATGATAATACTAAGGGATGAACTGGGTATTTGAAGTTAATTGGTGCAAAGGGTTTATCGATATGTTGGGTGACTACACCGGAAACTATTGCACCACCACCAAAAGCTGTACCCAATACTTGAAAGGTTTGTTCTAATTTGCGTTGGCGCTCGTCTTGTCGTGCTTCTGCTTCTCGGATGTTTCGTTCAAGATTGCGATCGGTATTAGCTTGTTCGATTTCTACTATACCGCGAATTGAGGCTATTGCTTGTTCTAATAAGGTTAAACCTTGCTCGAAGTATCCTATATCGGCGTTTATTTGTTGATAAAATCTTTCAGAATCTTGTTTATAGAATATTTCTAAAATGCTTAAATTATCTTCTTGGGTGGCAGCGCTAATTTGTCTGAGTTTTTCTTGGTAATTATTGCGGTTTATGTCAATAGTATTTTGATAATCTTTTAAATTTCTTAATAACCGAGCATATTTTAATGATTCTTTTGACAAGTCTTTTAAGGTATTTGTTAACTGATTTAGTATTTCGGTTGTTAAAACATCGGATTGAGTATGTGATTTAATTTGTTCGATAGTATTTTCAATATCATCGTAAGCAGTAGCGATTTGATGATAAATTATGCGGCTATCTTGAAAGGCTTTAACAATTTTGCAGCGAAAGAAGAATAAATCAAATAATTGTTGATAGCATTTATTAAAGTTTACATCAGCTTGGCGATCGCGGAATAACCAGATGATTACATGTTGGTAATTTTCTGTTTGACTAAATAAACCATATTCAAAAATTGGGCTGCCAAATAATTCTCCTTGACGATTGAATTCCGGTTTGCGATCGGTGTTTGGAAAAATGGCTGTCAAGCATTCTTGAGCGATATCGTAGGGTTTTGTTTGATTTAGTTTATCTTGTTGGGTTAACCAAGCAGTAATTAATAAGGTTTGTCCTAAAAATAAGTTATCAGTTTTATCTTTTTGATTAAGAGTTAAACAATTTTGAGGATTGAATTTACTTAATAAAGAGACATCAACATCCTTTGTTAAAGTGTTATCATCGACATCTTTTTCTGGACGAAGTAAGTTTAACCAGAAGCCATAGCTGTCTTGAATTCTGATTGGAGAAATAAAGCCTTTAATTAAAAGTTGTTGATTTTGATTATTATCTTGAAAATTACCTTCAAAATTTATCGAATAATCTTCATCTTCGACATTATCTGTTTTAATTAACACCACTTTACAACAACCTTTAAATCTGACTCAAAATATAGTAAATATTCAAGATGAACCAAAAGGTTCCCGTATTGATTTAATTAAAACAGATAATGTCGAAGATGAAGAT
>JBCBQE010001208.1:0-1893 GCA_039820385.1 Cyanobacteria bacterium J06635_10 | reverse complement strand
GAATTGTTGGAAACTATTAAATGTCGATTAGAAAAACAATTTATTATTAATCAAAATAGTCAACATGAGTTACGCGAACTACGACGGAGTATTGCTTCTTCATTACCTCATGAGATACGAACGCCATTAAATGGAATCTTAGGTTTTTCACAGTTACTCATGAAAAAACATGAGACTATAGAAAAACAAGAAATATATCACATGGCAGAAAATATTAATAAATCTGCTAATCGTCTGTTTGGTTTTACTCAGAAGTTTTTACTATATGCACAACTTGAATCTATCGCAACAGATTCAGATAAAATAAAATTTATACAATCGGATATCAGTTATTTTCTTGTAGATTCACTCACTTTATTAATTAAGGAAAGAGCTACAAACTTAAGAAGAGAGACTGATGTAAAAATATCTTTTGATTCCCGATGTCAAGTGAAAATAGCAACAAATAGACTTTACACAATTATTGAAGAACTTATTGATAACTGTTTAAAATTTTCTGAACCGAATACAAGTATTTTTATCAGCAGTTTTGTAAAAAATAATTATTTGATTCTCTCTTTTACGAATTATGGAAGAGGCATGAGTGCTTCAGAAATTCACAATGTAGGAGCCTATAAACAATTTAATCGCCATATTTACGAACAACAAGGCTCTGGCTTGGGTTTAATTATTGTTAAACGTTTAGCTGAATTACATGGAGGTAGCTTGGAAATTCAAAGTACCCCAGGAGATAAAACTATTGCGCAAGTAAAGTTACCATGTCTATAGTTTATGATGAAAGCTATATATGGGAACCCGTCAAGAAGAAAGCAATAACTAAATGATAGATTATGGTTTATCAGGTAAAGTTGCTCTAATAACTGGTGTTAGTCGAAATATTGGAATTGGTGCAGCTATTTCCCATTATTTGGCAGTATCAGGTGCAAATATCTTTACAACTTATTATCGGCATTTTGACGAACTTATGCCTTGGGGTAGTAACTCAAATGAGGCGGAAGAAATTATTGAGTCATTAAAATTACAAGGAGTTCAAGCTACAGGTATTGAAGCTAATTTAGCTGAAATAGAAACTCCGAAAAAGTTATTTGATAAAGTTGAGGAAACTCTAGGTAAAGTAGATATTTTAATTAATAATGCTGCTCATGACTCTCAAGCAGATATTTATTCTCTATCACCAGAGTTGCTTGATACTCATTACGCTGTAAACCTCCGCGGTACGACATTATTATGTGCTGAATTTGCGAAACGCCACGATGGAAGGGAAGGAGGAAGAATTATTAACCTGACTTCCGGACAAAGTTTAGCACCAATGCCAGAAAGTTTGCCTTATGCTGTTACCAAAGGTGCTATAGAAGCGCTAACTATAAGTTTGAGTGCAAGCCTTGCTAGTAAAAATATTACCGTGAATGCTGTAGATCCAGGTGCGACAGATACAGGTTGGATGAGTGATGAATTTCGTTCAAAGCTTGAGAATCAAGCACCTTTTGGAAGAATTGGCAAGCCAGAAGATGCTGCAAAAATAGTATTATTTCTTGCTTCTGCTCAAGCACAATGGATTACAGGGCAAATTATTCGTTCAAGAGGAGGAATGTAAAGTTTAAACTAAGAAATATATACCATCTTGCTCTGATCAATTATCAACTATCAACTACCGAATTCCTTCTTTCACTAATTTTCAAAACAATTTCCTCATGCTTGGAACGAGTAATTGGATAGAAAGAAGCTAATACCAAACCCATAATTAAAATTAAAGTAGGTATCGGACCAATTATCAACCGAATAGCCCATAATACAGAATCAGGCTGTGTGGGAGGTATCTCGGATGCAACTGTGGGTATCAATCCTGCCCAATCTAATGTTTTACCTACTAAAAATAATGCTCCTGCTACACCA
>JBCBQE010001207.1:283-1894 GCA_039820385.1 Cyanobacteria bacterium J06635_10 | reverse complement strand
AGCACGATACAAACAACAATTATTTCCTACGAGTATCAAAAACTAACTAAAAATCAAAATATACCATCGACCGATACATTTAAATTAATTTACCATAATTTACCAACTCGCGATCGCAATATATTTATTGGCAGAGAAATAGAAATTAAAAGCTTGCAGGAATTACTTTCTTTTGAAAGTCTCACTCCTCGTATTAGTGTTGAAGGTTTGGGAGGTGTGGGAAAGACTACTTTTGTGTTAGATGTTGCTTATCGCTATTTACAAGCTAGCAGGGATTCACCCTCAACTTTTGAAGCTATAGTATTTACCTCAGCCAAACCACAACACTTTACAAATAAAGGTATTGTACCGCGACTGTGGCGAGAAAATACTAACATCGATATTTTACGCACTATTGCACGCACTATAAAGTGTCCTACGACTACAACTACTAACTTTAAAGAAGCTTACAAACAAGTCGCTCAACCTTTGGCAAATATCCGGACTTTACTAATTATAGATAATTTAGATACTTTAGAACCCTCTCTTGAAGTTCTGAGCTTTTTATACGAATTACCTCCGACAGTAAAAGTTGTTATTACCAGTCGAGACACAACTCCCTTTACTCGAATTCGTTTAAATCCTTTAACCCAAACTGAAGGATTAGCATTAATTGCAAATCAAGCGACAGAAAAAAATGTAGAATTAACTTCGGAAGAATATCAACAACTTTATCAAATTACTGGGGGAATTCCCGCAGCAATTATTTATGCTATGAGTCAGTTAGCATCTGGATATAAGTTTGTTGATGTGTCTCCGAGAATTATGCGCCATAAAGGCGATTTTTCGCGCTTTTATTTTGACAATTCCATGCAATCTTTAAAAGGACATTCGTCTCATTTGATTTTGATGGCTTTAGCGCTTTTTCCCAAACCAGCGCTCTTTGAATCAGTTTGCAGTGTTGCGGCAGTAAATGATAATAACATCGCAGTAGATGCTTTAGCTCAATTGCAACAACTTTCGTTAATTAGTTGCGATCGAGGGCGTTATACAATGTTACCTTTAACTCGCGAATATGCTCTCTCGGAATTAGCAACAAACCCCGAATTTGAATCAGCAGCACGTAACCGTTGGGTAAATTGGTATCTTGATTTTGCTCAAAAATACGGTGGTAAATATGAAAAAGAATGGAACGATTATCACCAATTAGCAGCAGAATGGGACAATATTTCTGAAGTGATGGAATGGTGTATTGCCCAAGATAAATATACAGATGCGTGCAATCTGTGGCTTTATATCAATTGCTATACTTATTCCCAAGGATATCGCCAAAACCGTCTGAGCTACTGGGATGCTCCCCTACATTGGTTGGAATGGTTAATTGAAGCAGCACACTTAAGAGAAGATTTATCTACCGCTGCGGAAATGATGAGCGATTATGCTTGGAAATTAATTTTAATTGGACAACCCAAACATCTAAATATCGCAGATAGCTTACTTGCACGGGCTTGGAAATTAAATCATCATTTAACAGCAGATAAGCAAGCAAATTTAGCAATTCGCATTGTGGTTTGGTACATTCAATTCAAACAATTTGGTTTTGCAAAATATTGGCTTAACACTGCTCAAACT
>JBCBQE010001207.1:0-273 GCA_039820385.1 Cyanobacteria bacterium J06635_10 | reverse complement strand
AATTTATTATAAAAACAGCGATTACCAAAGAAGCCAACTCCTATTTCAAGAAATTGTCCAACAATCCCGAAATATTGGCTGGCAAAGAATGATATTCCTCGCTAAAGACTTTTTAGCAGATATATCAATCAAACAAGGAAAACTACAAGAAGCTCAACAATTCTTAATCGAAGGAATGGAAACAGCCCATAACAATCAAGATAATTGTAGCGAAGCTTATGTAATGCGTTCTTTAGCGAGGTTGGAATTTCTTCAAGGTAACTTTAATTCAGC
>JBCBQE010001206.1:0-1899 GCA_039820385.1 Cyanobacteria bacterium J06635_10 | reverse complement strand
CATCTTTTGCTCTAGTCAATGTTTCGTTTAGCTGTAATGCTATTTTTTCTTGGGAATTTAGTTCTGTATCATGACATAGTGTGGAGTAAAAAGGAATGGTAGGAGACGATTTATCGCTAATTAATTCCAATAAGCGTAACTGAGCAGCGCAAATAGTGCGATCGCTCACTCCCAGAGCTACCAATGTTAAAATTCCCAATGCGGTAGAAAAGGCCACATCATACTTACCAAAGGAGAAATCGGGATTCATACTTGCAATAATCTCTCCCAGTAATCTCTCCCGTAAAGTTGCAGCATTTTCATCCTCACGAATTGCTTCTGCCAACATCCAATCGACTAAATAGGGATTGGCAAAATACAAGCCTGCTCGCCTTTCAAACCCAGCCGCTAAATATTCTAAAGAAGTTTTGCTTATCTTTCCTACAGAATTACGCAACCATCTAACTAAACAGGTTGTGCCATAATCAGGTTGACACCAATGACGACAACTATCGTCAACCAGCATTTTACCTGGTTCTTTAGTTGCTGACCATAACTGGGGATAATATCCTCCCTTACCATCGGCAAACTTCTCCAAAGCTTCTACGGATTCGGCTTTATTAAAACCCAATAGCACCAAAGATGAATCTGTAGATGTAATCAAACGTTGTGTATGAAATGCCCACAGGTTATCTTCCTGACGATTCAGCAAAAACTCCTGTAACTGCTGTTTTGCAGCGCGCAGTTGTGAATTATCTTCTGTTTTTACCGCCTCATTTAGTGCCTTCAGTACAAATCCTAAAGGCACTAAATCACCATATGCAAAGGGCTTTTGGGGTGCAGGCGGTTGACAAGTCATACTCAGAGATTTCTCGCAAGCAGATGTTGCTAATTTAGCTAAACTTTGCCAAGATTGCTGCTTTCTCCAATTTATTCTGACTTGAGAGGCTTGAATTAACCCATTTTCTAGAGGCGTGTCTATATTTCCATGTTGGAAGAAAAATATATTACAATGTGCTGTACGGCTAAAGTGGGATAAAATACCAGCGTGAATATGTACGGGTAAACGGTTTTGATAACGTGCCAGATAGTAGTCATCTTTTACTTCGCCTCCGACAAATTTGACACCTACAGCTCGTAACAACTCATAATGTTCAAAAGAAGGTTCCCGATCGAAAATAGCTGTAGCTTTACCTAAACTATTTTCAATTCTTAGGTGTAGAATTACTGGCGAATAAGGAGATTGTTCTCCTAAACCCAAGCAATCAGCTTCATCCACAGAGACTAATTCTAAACGCTTTTGAAAGCGGTTGGCTAAAGAAGATGTCTTTTTCTCCGACAATTCCTGAAGAGAAATAGCATCTATCAACTTTGGTTGATCCCGAAAAGCTAAAAAACGCCCTGCACTAGTCAATACTACATGACTGTAAGGCTCTAAATCGATCTCCTCGGGGAGATGATACATTGCCTTAATTATTGTTTCATCTGTCAGGTTTCCAACAGCTGATAGATTAAATAGAACCATCCAGTCTAAAGACTCGGGTAAAAATCGTAAAATTTCTGAAACTAACATGTCTTGAATAAAATTAATTGTGCTTCCTGTCGGTTTTAGTTTGATTATTAGGTAATAGTAAGAAATTTTTCTATCTACGATCCTTTAATTAAACTCCGACTCACATATAAATAAGCTTTAGCTTCTCTAAATTCAGCATCGCAATAAGTCAATTTTATATGATGCAGCCCCTTAAATATTACCCATTCATACATAGGACCTAATATACTAGATAATTTTCGTAAACTTACAGGCCATAACGAAGGATTCATTTTCTCCCGGATATATCCAGGATATTTTAATAAAGCTTGTTGCTTTTGAGGTAAACATAACCCCTTTAGAAATAAATTATCTAAAAATAAATTCCA
>JBCBQE010001205.1:266-1902 GCA_039820385.1 Cyanobacteria bacterium J06635_10 | reverse complement strand
GAGGGACAATCAATATCATTACTCGTCGTCCGACAGAAGATATTACTACCACTGCTCAATTAAGATTTGGTAGCTACGATTTGAACGAGCAAAGCATTCAAACTAGCGGTAAACAGGGTAATATCTCTTGGTTGCTAGGGTACAACCGCACTCGGGCTAACAATAACTTTGATTATTCCATTCCTGAATTGGATTCTGATGGAACTAGGGAAAATGCCGATGTACTCTACAATAATCTCAATTTACAGGTCAATGCAGAATTAAATGAACGCCAAAGTTTGAGTTTCAACACCATTTATCTTGCAAAAGACCAAGGAGTTCCTGGTAGTGTACTAAGGCTTACGGATAATGATCGTAAGTACACCGACCAACTTCTCACAGATTTGATCTGGAACGCAAAATTAGGAAAAGCAGACGATTCCTTATTAACAGCTAGAGTCTATCTAGATTTACTCAATACTCGCTTTGACTTCAAGACTGGAGATATTAGCACCCATCAACAACTTGATATCAATCAAAAATCCTTGGGTTTTCAGGTACAGCATAATTGGCAAATTGCTCAAAATCAAAACATTACCTATGGTTTTGACTATCGTAATGTCAGCGCTGAAAATGTGACTCTTAATCTCGCTGATGGCACAGAAAGCCAGAGTTACGACGATAGTATTGGACAAGGAGCGGTATTTGCTAAATATTTGCTCGATGTGACTCCAGACGTGCGATTAAACTTGGGATTGCGTCAAGACTTCAATAGTTTGATAAATGCTTCGGTGACTTCTCCAGCAGTAGGTGCGCGTTGGAATTTAGGAGAAAAGACTACACTTAGAGCTAACTATATCCGTAATTTCCGAGTTCCGAGCCTATTTAACTTATTTGCTGATACTCCCTTTGCTCAAGGTAATCCAGATTTAAAACCAGAAAGAGGTAATAGTTTTGATGTAGGTATCGACCAACAATTAGGTGATATTGGTTTACTACGTTTTACGTTTTTCAATAACACCATCACCGATAATATTGCTTATGATAATGTTAACTTTACCTATGAAAATATCGGGAAAGTTCGGACAACTGGGGTAGAACTTGCCTTAAATTTACAGTTAGCAAAAAATTTATACTTTTCTGGTAACTATACCTTAAATGACCCCAAAATTCTCGAAAGCTCTAATCCAGCAGAAGTTGACCAAGAATTAAGATTTGCCGGTGCTGATAGTATTAACTTAGGACTTTCTTATGAAAATCCACAAGGTTGGTATGCAGGAATTTTGATGCATTCTTTGGGTAGTTATCCTACGAATAATACTAATACAGAATCATTACCCGGTTATACAACCTTTGATTTTAAATTGCGAGTACCTGTAAGTGAAAACTTAGCGCTTAATGGTAGTGTTGAGAACATTTTTGACCAGAGATTTCAATTATTTTCCGGCTATCCCGATGCAGGTAGAATTCTACAAGTAGGTATGAATTATAAGTTTTAGGGAATTGGGCATTGGGCATTGGGCATTGAGAATAAATGTAGTCATGCACTGGATATTCTTGTTATGAGAATATCGTAAATCCGGTTATTATTATTCGTTAAAATTGGAAACGGAGAATGGGGGATAAAGTATTAGAGATAAACATAGAACATATATTC
>JBCBQE010001205.1:0-256 GCA_039820385.1 Cyanobacteria bacterium J06635_10 | reverse complement strand
TCCCCATCTATCGAAACTAAATAGAAAGTAGAAAATCCCTGTAACAATTATTTACTATTGTTATTTTTTGTTATCAGAGGTGTATACAGTTGATGAAAGCTAATTATCTGTAAAAGTATTAACTCTAAAATCACTATGAGTAATTATAATCCTTGGGTAACGGCACTAAATCGCCAGGTTAGGTCAGATTTACCAACGGGAGGTAAAGTTGAATACGAGGATATAGATTGCAGTTGTGACGTTTTATCATCTTTGC
>JBCBQE010001204.1:0-1903 GCA_039820385.1 Cyanobacteria bacterium J06635_10 | reverse complement strand
TAGAAGAAAACCAAAAACTACGGGATGAGAACAACCGTCTTAAAGGAGAACAAGATAAACCTGATATAAAAGCGAATAAAAATAAAGGGTTCAAGAAAGACCATTCATCAAAAAAGAGCGAAAAAACTTAAAAAACATGGCAAAACAAGTAGAAACGAATCTATTAAGATAGACCTACCTCTGCTATTCTAAATCCGTGGATATGCTTAAACACTCAATTCGATTGCTACTTCATTATTTAAAGTATAGATAAGTATCAGTATAAACCTGATTCATCCCGCATTTATGCAACGCCGAAAATATTTCCCTAGTAGATAACTGAATGTTTTATTAAACAGATGGCTTTAACAAACCGCAGAGAAATATTTCATAGACTTAGAAAAAAGGGGAAAACTATAAGTTTTTCTAAACTCAATTTACGCCGAATCAAGCGAATTTTCTTTATATTGCTGCTTGCGATTACGCTTTTATGTACCGGATTATTACACCCTACTTGGGCTTCTAAAGTCGCCAATAATTCCACCGTACAAAGCATAACTGATAGTCAAGATTTAGTAGAACGTGGAAAACAACTCTATGTAGCCGAACGTTTCGCTGAGGCTGTGACGATGTGGCAAAGAGCTATCTCTGCGTTTAAAAATAGTGGAGATGAACTTCAACAAGCAGCAACCGCCGGAAACCTATCATTAGCTTATCAGCAATTGGGACAGTGGAATGAAGCTCAAATTGCCATTTCCCAAAGTTTAAATTTACTTGGATATACCCAAAAACAGCAAGAAAATCATTCTTCAATTAAAAATCCCCAGATTCTGGCTCAGATTTTAGATATTCAAGCACGTTTATATTTAGCTCAAAATAAACCAGAAAATGCATTAAATATCTGGCAACAGGCAGTTGACATTTACGAAAAAATTGGGGATAAAAACGCAGTTATTCGCGATCGCATTAACCAAGCACAAGCAATGCAAGCTTTGGGATTTTATCGTCGAGCACAGAAAACTTTAACAGAAACGACCAAACTTTTGGCTGCTCAACCTAACACTCCTCTCAAGGTAACGGGATTGCTCAGTCTTGGTAATGTGGTACAAGTTACGGGTGATTTAAAAACATCTCGTGAGATATTGCTGCAAAGTTTAGAAGTAGCAAAATCTTTGTCAGATAAAAAAGCAATAGGTGATATTTTAATTAGTCTGGGTAACACTGCTCGCGCCCGGGAAGATAACCAAGCTGCAATTAAATATTATCAACAAGCTGCTAAAACTACTAATTCACCCACCACAGCAATTCAAGCCCTAGTCAATCAATTTAGTTTATTGGTTGACAATGGGGAGAATCAAGATTTAGACACATTATCATCTCAAATCCAAACTCGACTTGCTAAATTACCTCCGAGTCGTACTGCAATTTTTGCCAGAATTAACTTTGCTCAAAGTTTGATTGAGTTAAAGGGTAATCAATTGGAAGCAGGAAGTAAGAAAAAACAGAATTTAAAGAATTCATCGTCACAAAATTCATACCTTACTGCTGCTCAATTATTAGCTGATTCAGTAGAGCAAGCAAAAAGTTTGCAAGATAAACGCACGGAATCTTATGCCCTTGGTATGTTAGGTAAAGTGTATGAAAAAACTCAACAATGGGATAATGCACAAAAATTAACCGAAGAGGCTTTATTTATTTCTCAAGGTATCGCTGCTGAAGAAATTACTTATCAATGGCAATGGCAATTAGGGCGTTTACTAAAAGCTAAAGGTAATATTGAAGATGCCATTTCATATTACGATGAAGCTGTTAATACAATAAAATCATTGCGCTACGATTTATTTGCAGTTAACCCCCAAGTCAAATTTTCTTTTCAAAAGGACATAGAACCAGTTTATCGAGAGCGAGTTGATTTACTTTTAAA
>JBCBQE010001203.1:0-1912 GCA_039820385.1 Cyanobacteria bacterium J06635_10 | reverse complement strand
GCAAAGGGTTAATACACCTAAAATGAAAGCGCTTAAAACTAATTCTAAAAAGTTTGCTGGATTTATATCTAAGCTCCAATCTGAAGGTAAAGGCAGCATTAAACCGATAAAACATAAAAATAGCATTGTCGCGAAGTTAATTAGTGTAAAAGAAACTGGATGTAAGCGAGCTGCGCAAATGCGGGTTAATATCACGTAAAATGCAAAGCTTATCCCAGCTAAAATTCCTGTTGTGCTTCCTAAGGAGACGTTACCAGTAACCCCTGAGCTACCCCCTAATACTAAAATTATTCCCAAAACGATCGTAGAGTAAGCAAATGCACGGAATTTACTCGGACTGTCGCGGAATAAAAGCCACGATAATACTCCGCTGATAATTGGATACACAAACAAAAGTGCGATCGCCATTCCCGTGTCAATTTGTCCGATGGCAATGTAAAGCATTACCTGGGATAAAAATAAGAAGCATCCACTCGTAAGTGATAGCATCAGCACTCTTCTAGCTGTAATATTCGTAGGAGTGCGATTTCCTTTAACTGAGTCTATTAAATTTTGTAAATCTTCCCATACTCTTGGATGTAAGATGGGTGCTAAAACTGACATCAGCGGCACAACTACCAACATTCTCAGCATTAAAACTAATAGGCAATTTCCTAAAGTTGGCGATATTAACTGTTCTAAATCAAATATGCCGAAGATTTGAGAGTTTGGCTGAAATATTACTTTTATTGCGACGTTATATATAGATGTAGCTACTATGGAAACCACAATCAGTAATAATCCCTTGGGACGTTGCCTAAATGCCTCGGATTGCCTTGAGAGCGGTTGTTGTGGTATTGGCAGATGTCTCGGAGGTTCCGACGCAGTTTGAGAGGGTGTTTCTGGTAAGGAAACATTAGCTCCTCGAACGGTGGAATTTGCTGTGGTGATATCTGTTGCTGGGGGAACTATTTCGTTGAGTTCTTCAAATAAATTTGATGAAACACTCTCTTGCTCTGGGGTAACTTCATCTGAATCGGGAAAATTTTCTTTTCGTGCGATTTCTTGATGGTAATCAACTTCTTGTAATTCCCTTTGAGGAGTTTCTCTAGTACCTTCCAATTCTTGTCGGAGACGATTTACTAGCTCTACTAAAATCGCTTCCCCTTGTTCCTGTTGCAATGACATTCGAGACAATTGCTGGGAAATACTACTTTGATAGTCTTCTAAATCTTGTTGCAGGGTATTAAAAGCATTATTAAAAGCATTGCTGATAGATTCTTGATTAGCCGTTTGGGTGGATGTTCCAGATTGAAGAATTGTATCATTCGTTGGTTGGCGAACCAATTTTTCCAGTGAAGCTTGCAACTGCACGGAAATGTGATTTCCTAAAACTTGTGCCAACTGACGCATTAACACCTGCAATTCATCAATTTGTCTTCCTCCTTGCAACTGCTCTCTTTCTTCTTGCAGACGTTTGATATCGTCAGCTAAGCGGATTTTTTCACTAGTCAGGCGTTTGATATCATCCTGCAATGATTTGAGCAAATTCCGCTGGATAATTTGTAATTCCTCAGTGACAGCCCTTAAGGCAGATTCTGCATCGCCGTATGGCTCGCCTGCTCTACCCGGCTTTTCTGCTCCGTTATCAAATCGTCCCATTAGTCTTTATCCTCTGCCCCTTGTTTGAGCACCTTTGTGGCTTGCTATTGATTTTCTCGGCGCTAAGATTGTTATTAGTTTTCTACAAGTTCAGTAATTGCAATATTTGTTTAAATCAACTGGCAGCAAGTAGCATGAGAGCTTCTAAAAAAAATAAAATTTATAAATGAATTTACGAAATTTATTTTAACGGATAAACGTATGATTTTTATCATCTTAAATCAAAAAGCGGTTGCGAATAAGTTCTAAATTAATTGGGGATTAGCGACTT
>JBCBQE010001202.1:0-1915 GCA_039820385.1 Cyanobacteria bacterium J06635_10 | reverse complement strand
CACGCGGTTTAATTTTTTTATTTATAAGTATTTAAACTACTGTAATGTCGCCGCTGCAAATAGACGATTATCTAATCAAAAATCTCGTTACCAAAATTGAAACGAAGGGTGTTTATACAGCAATTTGCTGGTTATAATAATATTAAAGTTAAGCTCCTCACATTACATTTGAAAACCGTGAAACTTTTAGTTTCGCGGTTTTTTATCTTTTTCATAGAAGTTATTGCCAATCTCCGACTATGGTAAATGCTGCCCAATATACTGGTGCTTTCCATTGACTGTTAGTTTTATTACTATTCCACATTTCTAATTGTGCGGCTTGTAAAGCCTTGGATGGGGGTAATCCTTTTTTTAGCATTTTAGTATAAAATTTCTCCATTAAAGTAGCAGTTGCTCTATCATTTACGTTCCACAAACTTACTGTTACTCTTTTTGCTCCTGCATACATAAAACCTCTCGATAAGCCTATAAGCCCTTCTCCTTCAACTTGTTTACCTTTTGCGGTTTCACAAGCACTTAAAGTAACAAGCTCGGCGGGTAAATTAAGGTTATATATATCGTTTAATCGTAAATAACCATCAGTATTATTTCCTGCTTTATCAAGTAATGATAAAACTAAACCGGAAGATGCGGGACGTTTTTCTGAAATACATCCATGAGTAGCGAAGTGAACCATCTGATACTGAGATAATTCTTTATTGGTAGCTGATTCGCGAGAAGCTGCAAAACCTGTTACGGAGAAAGCGTCGTTTGCTTGAGGTAATAAATCGAGGATTTTTTTAGCTTCTGTAGCGGTGTTTTCCAGACGTTGGAGATTAAGGCATACATCTTTTTGGTAATCAAATGCACCTCTATCCTCGTCACCTGTTGGTTGTGCGTTTGTTTGAATGCGGGGATCGTCACGTGAAAAAACTGGATCTGCTAAAATAGCGATACTTTTGGGGGCTAGTTTGCGCCCTTTGAGTTGATTGCGAGAGATGGCGATGCTAGAAGCTGAGGAAAGGGTAATAATTTCATGATTTACGAGGAGTGGTGTAGGGGCTGTAGATGATTTTTCAGGTATTGGTAATGCAGCAAAAGGAATTGTTTGCAATACACCATCAGCCGCTATGAGTAAACGTTTATTGCCTAATTGGGATGCCACAGGTGCCAATATCATTTGACTTAATTCGACACCACTTTTGGGAATATCTATTCTCGTTTCTGAGAGCAATTCTTTTTTAAAAACTTCTGCTACTGTTTCTATATCAGCACGTTTGGGAAGGGAATAACTGGTAATACCTGTTTTGGTTATTGCCCATAGATAACTGTTTTTTTCACCTAAAAAGTATTCTAAAAGTACGGTATCGTCATCAAGTACTTGTTTTTGAATTTCTGGTAATTTGAGCGTCAGCTTTTGAGACTGTTGTTTTTGGGTTAGTGCAGCGTATTGGGGGCTTTTGGCTCTAATTTGCGCTTGTATTTCGTCAAGTTGTGTCAGAAGTGATTGAATTTCTTGTTTTATCTTTTCTAGCTGTTTATTTGTATAGCCACTTTCTAAGTTTTTTAACGATTGTACTCTTTTAAATTCTGCTGCATTCAATTTTTTTTGTATATTGCGTTCGCGTTCGATCAATTCGCTATTTACACCTTTACTAATGTCTACGTTAGCTTCAGCAAGTAATTCTATAAGACTGCGGGAACGAGCGCGTTCGCTTAGGTGTAGAGCTTCTGTATTATATCCTTTTGATGGATATTTTTCATGCAATTGCATCAACAAGTCTATATAAAATTCATAATATTTCTGTACGCTGGCAAAGTAAGAAGTACGCAGTTGCCTTCTATCAACATTTGAACGAATATTTTCTACAAGTTTAATTGTTTTTTCAATTCGGGAGAGAGCAATTTGGGGCTTTCCTAAAGTACGTTGGTTAAT
>JBCBQE010001201.1:0-1917 GCA_039820385.1 Cyanobacteria bacterium J06635_10 | reverse complement strand
CTTCTATTTGGGTCTTTGTTTTTACCGTTTGGCTGAGCGAAATCACGGTGAACAATATCGTAATTGGCAATCTGCTAAATCTTATTTTCAGCAGTGTTTGCAGGTGTTTGAACTGGCGGAACGTCCGATGTTGGTGGCGCAGTTTATCGGACAGCTAAGCGAAGTTTTACAACAACTTCAGGATTGGAATGAGTTAGAGGCGATCGCTCAAAAATCCTTGGAGTTGCATCAACAATATGGCAGCTACACTCAACTGGCTTGTGATTGCGGTTATTTGGCGGATGTGGCGCTGCAAAAATTACAGTGGAAGCAAGCAAGTCAATATGCTCAAGCATCGCTCTTTTATTTAGCAGAAGCAAAAACTAACCACAAAGCACATCAAGGTTTATTCCCGTTGCTTTTAGAGCAAGTTTATCAGTTAGTTTTGGTGAAAGCGCTAACTAGGGAGAAGTCATATTCAGTTGCGCAACAACATTTGGAAAATGCGAGTAATAATTTATCGATAGCTTTGGCTTCGAGCGATTACCGTTATGATACCCATCGTTATATTCGGCTTTTGCGGCGGTTGCGATGGCTTTATTACGAATCGGGTAAATATTTGGAAGCTTTTTTCATTCGTGGCAAACGACGCTCGGTAGAGCAGCAATATGGTTTGCGTGCTTTTATTGGTGCGGGTAGACTGCAACCCCAAAGAGAAGCGAAAAACCCGGTATTGGTTTCACCGGAAAACAATACTGATGTTGCTTTGGAAATTACTGCTTCGGGTAGGGAAGGCGATATTAATCTGTTAATTGGTAGAATTAGTCGTTCCGATCGAAAGTTAACTTTGATTCATGGCGAATCGGGAGTAGGTAAAAGTTCTATTGTCAATGCGGGGTTAGTACCAGCTTTACAAAATAGACCAATTGGTGACCAAATTGCGGTACCGGTGGTGTTACATGTTTATACGGATTGGGTGAGGGAATTGGGTAAGTCTTTGGGTGAAGCGATGTTTACAGAATATACGCCGACTCGACAAGCTTATACTAAACAATTAAATGCTCCACCTCATCCGGCGACACCGATTACAATTGCGAGTATTTTAGAGCAGTTACGAGAAAATGCCAGTCATAATCTGATAACTGTGTTAATTTTTGACCAGTTAGAAGAATTTTTCTTTATTTATACCGATCGCAATCATAAGCAAGAGTTTGATAATTTTATTTGCGAATGTTTGAATATTGCTTTTGTGAAAATCATCTTTTCTTTACGAGAAGATTATTTACATCATTTACTCGATTTAAAACGTTTGGCGAAACAGGATTCTATTGGCCACAATATATTAGATAAAGATATTCGCTATCAAGTTAATAATCTTTCATCTGAGGATGCTAAAAAGGTTATTCAAAAGTTAACGGAGCGCTCGGAATATAATATAGAACCGGCTTTAATTAATGCTTTAGTAGAAGATTTATCGTCAGAAGTAGGAGAAGTACGTCCAATTGAATTACAAGTAGTAGGAGCGCAACTCCAAGATGAGAGAATAACTACTTTAGCTAAATACGAACCTTATCGACCGAATAAGCTTATTGAGCGATATATTAAGGAAATTATTAAAGATTGCGGTTCGGAAAACGAACAAGCTGCTTTATTTGTTTTATATTTATTAACCGATGAAAATCATAAAAGACCTTTTAAAACTAAGGCAGAATTAGTAACGGAATTAGCGGAGTTACATTCATCAGAAAAATTAGAATTAGTCTTAGAAATTTTGGTACGTTCTGGTTTAGTAGTGTTATTTGCTGATGTCACCGAACGCTATCAATTAATTCACGATTATTTAGTTTATTTAATTCGCTCTTTACAACAAGCAGAATTAAGTTTACAAACTCAATTAAGAGAGTTGAGAAATCAAGTACAGGAAAGAGAAACCGAAAT
>JBCBQE010001200.1:0-1918 GCA_039820385.1 Cyanobacteria bacterium J06635_10 | reverse complement strand
CCCCACATTCAACGCCCTATGTCCCATTAGCTACACGCCCGCGTGCAGTTTCTTTTACCTCTGATACGGATAGATGTTTGGTGGCAGCGGCTAATCCAAAAATCGGCATATTCCCATAGATTGCTTCGTAATTTCCCCTCTCGATTAAATAGGTTTCGTGCCAAATTCCAACGCTACCATCAGCACCCACATCTCGATTAAATCGCTGCCAAGCCGAAAGATGTGGTTCTTCTGGGCTTCGAGCAAAACGTTCTAAATCCTCAAAAGAACGCCAATATTGAATTAATCCCACTCCTCGCCAATAAACAAAAGTTTCTCCACCTAAAAAACCTTTCTCGGGATGTTTATACAAAGTGCGTAGCATGGGTGTCATTGCCATTGCTGTTGGAAACCATTTATTAACAGCAAAGATTTTATTAATCCGCATCCCAATCAAAAAAACTACAAAGGGTTCGTCTGTTTCGGCAGTGAATCGCCCTGGCATTACTTTAGACATAATTGAATACTTCTTCTAGTTTCGGGTTAATATGCAACTAATTGCATAATAGTAGCATATGCAACTAATTGCATACAAAGAATATTAAGAATTATGTCTTTAACTCACGCGATATTGGCATCTTTAGTTGAGCGTTCCTGTAGCGGGTATGATTTAGCCAAGCAATTTAATGGTTCGGTAGGTTTTTTTTGGCAAGCTTCTCACCAGCAGATTTACCGCGAACTATCTAAATTAGATAAACTTGGCTGGATAAGTTCTGAGATAATTACTCAAAAAGGAAAGCCGGATAAAAAAACTTATAGCGTTACACAACAAGGTTTTGTGCAATTACAAGAATGGATTGCCAAGCCTTGCCAACCAATTGCAGTCAAAGATGATTTATTGGTTAAAATATTTAGCGGATATATAGTATCGGAAAATACAATTTTGCAAGAATTAGAACGTCACCGTAAAGCTCATGTTGAGAAATTATCTATATATAAAGATTTAGAACAGAAGTATTTCCAAAATCCACCACAACTTCCTCGCGTTGCAAAGTTTCAGTACCTGACTATAAGTAGAGGTATTCGTTATGAAACACAATGGCTTGAGTGGTGTGATGAAGCAATGGAATTATTAAATCAGTGAAGAATCCAGTTGGGAACAGTTAATAGCTTGTAAGCCAATTTCGTGCCTGATAATAACTGACAACTGATAACTGTAAAAAAAATCAGTTTAAAAATTGTATGCTCTAACCATAAGTAGGTTCCCGACAACTCTTTGCTCTGCTAAAATATCTTGGTCGTTTAATAGCAATTAAAGTAGTCTTTGAGTCAGTCAACAGACCTAGCCAATAAAATTGATACATTAGCGCAAGAATTAGCGACAATTCAGCAAATGGGTTCTAAACGAATCGCCGTGCTGGGTTCTCGTCACGTGCCTATTACTCACCAGAATTTGATTGAAATGATGACTTATGCCCTGGTTTTATCAGGAAATAGAGTCATCACCTCTGGCGCTACGGGTACAAATTCAGCCGCCATTAAGGGCGCAATGCGAGCCGATCCTAACTTTCTGACGGTGATTTTACCCCAAAGTTTAGAGCGTCAGCCCAATGAATCGCGCCAGCAACTAGAACAAGTAATGCATCTAGTCGAAAACTCTAGTAATGACCATTTATCCCTTGCTGAAGCTAGTTACCTGTGTAACAAAGAGATTATCTCCCGCTGTCAGCAACTTGTATGCTTTGCATTTCACGATAGTGGTACTTTGCTACAAACCTGTAAGGATGCAGAAGAACAACGTAAAGTAGTAACTTTGTTCTATTTTGATTAAGAGTTATTCGAGTAGCTTTCTTATTAGTCATTAGTCACTTTTGTCGGCATACAATCCTTCGATCTATTTGAAAAACAAATGGATGTAATTACAACTTAGACTAATGAC
>JBCBQE010001199.1:0-1925 GCA_039820385.1 Cyanobacteria bacterium J06635_10 | reverse complement strand
CGTAACTTTGCAGGCTTTCCTATTCATGGTAATTTTGCCTGACTGAATGCTCTGTAAATCGAGTACATTATTAACTAAACGTACCAAACGTTCTGTTTGTTCGTCAGCAATATTTAGCATTCGCTGCCCTTTACTAGAAAGATTCCCTAGTTTACCCGTCGCCAGAATTTTCAAAGAACTATGAATCGATGTCAATGGGGTACGCAATTCGTGACTGACTACGGAAATAAACTCATCTTTCATCCTTTCAATAGCTTTGCGATCGCTAATATCGCTAGTCAGAGCAAAAAATCCCTTGACTTCACCATTTTCTTGTTCGTGAATGTGGGGAATATAAGTAATATTTACAGAATGAATGCGTCCATCTTGAAATGTGGTATCGTTTTCATAAGTAACCTGTTGTCCTGATAGTACTGTCTCTATATACTTCTGTACCTTTTCGTATTCTTCCTGTCCGTGGACTTGCTGTAAATGACAGCCATATATCTTATTTGGTGATAGTCCTAACCAAGTTTGATAAGCTTCATTATTAAAACGGTAATGCCGATCCTTATCTACGTAGGCAATTAAAACCGGCAAGCCATTGGCAATTAAACGCAGTTGCTCCTCACTACGACGTAAAGCTGCTTCTACTTCCAGACGCTCGTTGATTTCTTGTTGGAGATTAGCAGTACGCTCTGCGACTAATACTTCGAGATTCTCCAATAATTCCCCTTGAGATAAAGCAATACCGATTTGATCTGCTAATTGTTGCATTAATTCCAATTCAAAATCCGTCCATTCCCTAGTCGTTTTGCATTGGTGAGCAATCAACAAACCCCATAATCGCACCGATGTCTGATGTTTACCAGTTTTAGACTTAATATTTTGCAGGATTGGTACTACCAATTTGGCTTTCACCATCCATACATCCATAAATTCAATTAAGCACTCACTCAATCTGGCATCTTGCGAATGTACATCACTAATCGCTTTTACTCTTCCATCTGCATAAAGCTCTCGATATTCTTCCGGAAAGACTTCTTCGGGAAACTCCATACCCAGAATGGGGGAATAATCCGGTAAAACTGCTTCGCGAATGAGTCTACCAGTTCCATTTTCTAAAACCTGGTAAATCAAAACTCGATCTGCTTTGAGAATTCTTTGTACTTCCGTTACCGCAGTCTGAAGAATTTCTTTGAGTTGCAGGGATTGACGAATTTTGAGGGTGACTTCGGAAAATAGCTCAATACGTTGATGTTGGAGGTGCAATTCTTCTGCTACTGCTCGTTTAAGGTTAGTAACATCCCTCAAAATCAACAAGGTGTAGTTAGGTAAAATCTCCTCAACTTGACTATATTCTACGGTTTGGATGGTGCCATTTTGATGTTGAATGTTAACTTCTGCAATATTTTGCCCCTCTACGCGATTCAAAGCGTAAGGAAAGAAGTCAAAAATCGACTTACCAATTAACGCTTCTGTGGATGAACCAAATAACTGGCAAGCGGAAGGATTTACTGCTACCAAATGATTTTGTCCATCAACAATTATCATCGCTTCCCAGGAGCGTTCAAATATTGCTTGGAGTAATAATTTCTCTACTTTAAATTCTTCTACCCACTCCACGATTAAAAAAGATTAAAAATAAATTTATTTCTTGTAATTTTAGTTTACTTAAATTTAAATGTTTTTAAATAATGACTTTACGAAAATTAATCAAATAAAATATCTCCCAAAAATTTCAAGCTCGGGAGATAAAAAAGGAACACGCTTTGCGGTGCTTAGAACTTTTAGAATGGAACTCTTAAACGAAGGAAGAAGGAAGAAGGAAGAGCCGAAGTTGGCTGGAATATCTATGGGGATTTAAACCCTAACTCAATTCGTCCACCGTGTGACGGTGGGGAATTAAACCCATATGTTTTAGTTAAACCTAAGAACTAATCAGG
>JBCBQE010001198.1:0-1927 GCA_039820385.1 Cyanobacteria bacterium J06635_10 | reverse complement strand
ACTTGATAAAACCGATCTCTAAAAAGAAATCAAGAATATTGACTTTTTAATTTCAATGCTAATTCGACGAGCAGGTATGACTTAATTCCAAGATTAAACTTTTGTCCTTAAGTCATAAAAACATGAAAAACCGAAAAAGTCTTTGATTCTGCTCAAATAACACTGAATAAATCCATCAAAGAGGTAATTATGGCGATTTACCAGACTTTAGAACAAGCTAATGCTGATATGCACTCAGTAGAAGTCAAAGAGACACAAGAGCAATTTGAATGGACAAAGCAGTGGTATCCACTTGCAGTAGTAGAATATTTAGATTCATCTCGTCCCCATTCCATGCAGTTGCTGGGGAAGAATATTGTCTTATGGTGCGATAATCAAGGCAAATGGAACTGTTTTGAAGATGCTTGCCCTCACAGACTTGTACCTTTCTCTGAAGGTAGAGTAGAAGATGACGGAACTCTTTTATGTGCTTATCATGCTTGGCGTTTCAATTCTGAAGGTAAATGTGTCAGCATACCTCAATCTAAAGACAAGGAAACTGAAGCGAGAAATTGTGCCAATAGTAAATCTTGTGCAAAAGTTTATCCGACTCAGATACGCCAAGGATTGTTGTGGGTATGGGGTGAGTCTGGAGAAACAGCTTCAGTCGAAAGTAAATTAAGACAACCGCGAATTGTTCCCGAGCTTGAAGAATCATCACAACAAGAAGTTTCTCAACTTCCCTGGAAATTCCGGGATCTTCCTCATGGCTGGGTTTACTATATCGAAAATGTTATAGATCCCGCACACGTGCCCGTTGCGCATCATGGTGTCATGGGTAATCGATATACAGATCCTAAATACTACGATATGCCTCGGGAGCGAAAGTTATCTACTCAAGAAGGATTTTCTTTTCAAGTTACACCCACCTCCACTGAAATAGAAACAACAATTTACGATTTCCAGCCTCCCTGTCACGTGCGTGTTTATAATGTTGACAAAAGAGGATGTAAGGTCATAGTAATTTTATATGCTGTGCCTACACGCCCTGGCTGGTGTCGTTACATTGGTACTCAAATATTCGTTAAAAATGACAAAGGGGAGTCTGCAAACGGTTTAGGCTTTTTTGGTTTACTGCCAATGCCAGCTTGGTTGCATCATATTCTAGAGTCAGTTTTTCTACACCAAGATGCAGTTTTTCTACATTACCAAGAAAAAATTATTGCAGACCATTCTCAAGCTACATGGTTAGATAAAGTTTACACCCCTAACCCTCAAGATAAAATGGTAGTCACTTTTCGTCATTGGCTAGAAAAAAGAGCCGGTGGTGGTATACCTTGGGCACCCGAATGCAATCCTGACGTACTACCAACAGAGTATGATAGACGCAAACTTTTTGATGTATGGAATACGCATACAAAAAATTGCACGGCTTGTCAAAATGCGCTGAAAAACATTAATCGCGCTACCAAGTTAAGTTACGCGGTTTCGATTGCTTGTCTGTTTTTAGCAGTCTTCTTAGATGCACGCAGTTTAGCGATCGCAGCTACCAGTCAACAAGCAAATTTATCAGTACTGTCTCATAGTATGGGATTTTGGTTAGCCCTGGGGGGTGGAATTTCCGGTGCTGTCATCGGATATTTGCTGGGAAAAATCAGCAAAATGTTCTACGTTTATGAGTTTAGCCATTCTGATAGTAAATAATATCAAGTTGGCTTAATTACTTGTTTTACCTCATTTACCTCACCCCAGCCCTCTCCTTACTAAAGGAGAGGGAGCAATACGGGGGATTTTATAAGTAACGGACAAGAATAAGTCTGCATTTTTTTTAACACATATCTTGCACCTTACGGATAATTCGCTAAATAATCAATTTAATTATTAAAAATAATACTATATAAATTCTGTGATATTTTCAGTCCATTTTAATGGACTTTCGCTATTAGAC
>JBCBQE010001197.1:0-1936 GCA_039820385.1 Cyanobacteria bacterium J06635_10 | reverse complement strand
TACTGCCCCAATTACGGCATTTCCCGGTACCCGAAAACTTGTATATCTAATATTTTTCTTCTCGGTAACTAATTTAGTCGGGATGCGGATTAATTTACCACTATTTCTTCGAGTATGGATTTTACGCTTTCTTATAAGTACTTCATTTTCTGCGGTAGTAGAAGCGTCTATCCCAAAATAGTCCACAACATCGCTTCTAATATTAACGATCGCAATTCTGTTAGAACCGATATCCATTTCCACGGGTACATAGGTTTTAGCCATTGAAAATTAGTATTTGAAACAAGTTGATAAAGACAGATTAGAACGAATGGTTATTAATTTTAGGACTTACGCAACTGGCACATTTTTCTCGTAGGGTGCTGTGACACTATGCTTCGTTTTTAACCCAATAATAAGGTTTTCGTGTCACGCACCAACCAGGATCTTGTGACGCTTGCGTAAGTCCTGAATTTGTCGCTACTAAAAATATACTATATAGTAGGCTCTCTCCGTGTTTTAATACAAGCTTTAGTCGAATGTTATTCAAAAATTTGCATTTCAATTAAAAAACTGTTGAATTTTGCAACTAAAACCTGGTAAAATTGGCGAAATTATTTCATCGTTATCCATGAGAGTTGCAACTAACACTAATTGAGCGCGATCGCGACGATAAACTTCTATTTGTTGCAATCGCCAATTTACAATCCAATATTCCTTAACCCCTTTAAGAGAATAAAGTTTTAATTTAGCTTCTTTATCGCGTCTTTCGTTTGTATTTCCTGGAGAAAGAACTTCAACAATTAATTCCGGCGCACCCGTTAAATGCCCTTCATCATCGACTAATTGTGCTAATCTTTCGTTGCTAATCCAGACTACATCGGGAATCACATTGTCAGCATCAGAAAATATAATTCCGGGAGTGAAAAAGGGCTGACCTAAATTTTTTTGTTCAGACCAGTTAAAAATATTAACATAAATACGTCCACCAACACCTTGGTGACGAATATGTGGAGCGCGGCTCACGAATAATTCTCCGTCAATTATTTCATAACGTTTCCACTCGTCAGATGCTAAAACTTCTAAATCAGCAATTGTCCAGCGGATTTGATTTGGTGCTTGAGTCATAATAGCACTTTAATACATTTCCAATTATGCTAACTTAATTTAATAGGACATAGACAATAGGTTAAAGGTGAAAAACCCTAACTCCTAACTCCCAACTCCCAACTCCTAACTCCCAACTTTTTCCCACTCTTCTCGACTAATCCCATAAATCATCGCTTCACTACCCAAAACTTCTGTTTTTCCTTGCAAATTTTCTCCTAATTTCTCAGCAACTCTCCTCGATGCTGTATTATCTGGACGAATCAGACTAATTACATGAGATTGCAGCAACTTTGTAAAAGCAAAATCCATCGAAGCCTTTCCCGCTTCCGTTGCAAAACCCCTTCCCCAAAAAGCCCTTCGTAAACTCCAACCAACCTCCAAGCCAATCCAACCTTCGGGTTTCCAACAGCCGATTCTACCAATCATTTCACCACTTTGTTGCTCCTCAACTGCCCATAAACCATATCCCCGTAAATACCAATGCCCTACTATTGCTGCCATACTCCGCCAAGATTCTGCACGGGATAAGACTTTCCCCTTACCGATGTAGCGCATAACTTCTGTATCAGCGCACATTTCGGCGTAAGCATCTAAATCTGATTCTCGAAATCCACGTAAAATTAGACGCTTGGTTTCAAGGATGGGAATATTCATCTTTATTATCGTCAAAAACCTTAAAATCTGTATGAGATAATTTTGCACCTCAAATTAGCATTATTCAAGTAAGTGATTTGCACCGGATAAGTTTATATTCTGCAAGGAAAGCTCTGAGTAATATTGATTGACTCAAGTTAGTATCGCTCAAGGTTTAAACGATGATTTTTAGGATAGTAAGTTAAGTAATCAA
>JBCBQE010001196.1:0-1937 GCA_039820385.1 Cyanobacteria bacterium J06635_10 | reverse complement strand
TACTTTTGATACTCAAACATCGGGAGAGGTGCCTAGAAGACGTGGATACAACACTCACAATCCATGAATCCACAACGGACGGGTGCAGATAAGAAATACTTTAAGCCGCTTCGTATAGAGTCGATGTAGATTCCAGGTTCAATCCGGGATACCAAGATTGAAGTTTTTTAGCCCATTCTGGTACGGTCGAGGGGAGCTATTATGCTCCGCCCCTCCGATTCAAATCCGGACGTGCTGATTTCTCCGCATCCGGCTCCTAGATATTCTAAATCCTTAGATTTTGCTCATGTGTATGTATTGGTGGCAACTTTGGTGCATGACACTTACATTGCTTCTTTTCCAATTTTGGTGATTACCGTCTAGATGATGTAAATGTACATTTTCATCATCCATTAAGACATGACCACATATACTACAAGTATGGTTCTGTTCCTTCAATAAAGAGGCAGTATAACCGCCGTAAAGCTTGCTGTTTCTCTGACTCCAGTAAACTAAGCCGCCGTCGTATGGGCTTCTGTCGCCTTTTACGTTGACGAAATCGTTTTCTTTCCAAGGAACGGCGGGAAATGCTCTTTTAACCAAATCTACGGATTTAATCCGATCTATTGATTTTTGTTTTCGGAAGATGGTTTCAGTTCTTTTGGCTAAAAACCATAGTGAGAATCTTGAACCATCCATACGACAAAACCTGTGATAGTTTCGCCATCCTCTAACAATAGGAGCGATTTTTTGTGCTTTTACTTCGGCACCATAGTCGGGTAAGGTGTTGGTGTCGCCACCACCTTGATACATATAGTCGTTGGGTGAACTATTGTTGTCAAGTTTTACACCTCCCCTAAGAACCGGACTTGATACTTTCGCCTCATCCGGCTCAAGCCTCGGTGACTACCCAATTTTCAACTGTTGTTTCGATTGTTTCCTTTTTGGACTTCTTGGTGTGTGTCCTGCCCGTGACAGGCTTCATGCATCCAGACAAGGTTTTCTGTTTCATCTGTACCACCAGAATTAACCGGAATAATATGGTGTAGATGAAGTGATTCTCCGTTGTGGATATATGAACCACATACTGGGCATTTGTAGTCTTGTTTCTTGGCGATTTTTTGATATTTGCTATTTTGGGCAAATATAAAATTGCCAATGGACATGGCTCTTTGCACCCAGTATCTAATCAAGGTCGGGTCGTCTTTGGAATTGGTACCAGCTACTTTGATATGCCTCACAATTGGGACGGTGGCGGCTTTAAAAAGTACTAAAACTTTTTCTTTGCCTCTACGGTCTTTAGTGAGGGTTAGGAAGTCCCATTTTTTATAGCTGGAGTGTTGTATACCGATATTGAAGTATTTTCTAATAACTTCTTTACGGTTTAAGCTTCCGTGCTTTCTACGTGCCCATTTATAGAGGGCTTCCCATATCTTACTATCAAAGTAACTAAAGACTTTTTTTGAACAAACATTTCTGTAGTAGTATGCAAACCCCCTGATAATAGGGTTGAGGTAATTTATAACGGCTGACGCGGATGCATTAACATTTCTTTTAAGCCATTTTCTGATTTCTTGCAATTTGCTGAGAACTTTTTCTTTTTCAGGTTTTATGATAGTTTTACCATCATATTTCCTAATATTAAAACCAAGATAGTTGATACCTTGTTCGGCATATCTTATCTGAGTTTTTTCAAGATTAAGTTCCAGCCCTTTTGTTTGAAGTAAAGCAATTATATGGGGTATAACTGCTGACATACATTCAGCATTGGGGGCTGTAATTATGAAATCATCAGCATATCTTATGAATCCAAAGGGGCGTTTGTAGGAAGTTGCTAATACCCTTGGTTTACCTTTATTTTTACCTTGTTTGTTCAAAACTAGGTTGCCATTTTTGTCTTTTTTGTAATGTTCAATTTTGTAAGTCAATCTGTTTAAATATTTCTCAATTCCATAATC
>JBCBQE010001195.1:0-1940 GCA_039820385.1 Cyanobacteria bacterium J06635_10 | reverse complement strand
ATCCGTGCAGCAACGGTTTGTAAAGCGGCATTTTTATCCAGCAAACGAGATTGATTCGCTCTTGCGGGTATTGCTGTAGAAAAGAGAAAAGGTATTACGAATAAATATCTTAATTTGTAATTCATATTTACTTCATATTTCCTTAACAAAAATGACGATAAATATAGTAATTTTACTGATAACACATTCCTTGCGATTACACAAGTTTTGTAAATAAATTATATTTATGGAGATGATGTCAAATTTTTTTCAACGAGAATTATAATAATTTAATCTCTATTTTTTGAAGTTTTAATTTGTTGAAAAATCTAAAAAATAACTGAAATCATGAACATAGAACAACACTTTTCTACGTTGACGCAATATGATTCTTGGTTTTACGAATATTTATAATCGGTATCAGAAACAGATTATCGTCGCTCATTTTGTTTATTTTTTCAAAGCATCCACGGTACACTTAATCATAGTTTGCTAGCAGATAAAATTTGGTACGGACGTTGCGTCAATCAACCAATGACTATTTCTGGCTTTATGAATATTATTATGTCGATCCTAAAACAGGAGTATTTGAAAATTTAGCTTTTATAGACTGGGTGAGATAATTATTTTATAAATTATATAAATACTTAAGTACATGACACCAAACAACTTCGGCAGACGGGAATTACTTCTTGGCAGCTTAACAGCAGGCTTTGCAATGGCGGTATATCCGATTAATGCTCAAGTCATCAAAACAGAAATTTCTGGATTGGTTGCAGGAGAAGTGAAAATTCCCGTTGCAGATGGAGTAATTCCCGCTTATCGCGCCATGCCCGCACAAGGTGATAAATTTCCAGTAGTGCTGGTAGTGCAAGAAATATTCGGCGTACATGAATATATACAAGATGTTTGTGTAGGTGTACGGGGGGTTCATCTTTAGACACGGTTTATTTTGATAGTAGTTAACTGTTTTTAATTTATCGCGATAAACAGTCGTTGTTTTCATAAATTACAAATACTACCTGACGCTAAAAATCAAAACCTTAAGCGTCACACAATGACAATTAAATATACAACTAACAAATAAGCATTAACAGAATGAAACCTAATTTTGATTTAACACGTCGTAAATTCCTACAAATTTCTGGATTATCAAGCATAAGTCTACTTTTAGGTGGTTGCGGAACTCCTTTATTTGAGGATTTAGTAGGCACACTTTCAGAACCGCTAAATCAAAATCTTCAATCTTTAATATTAAAACCTCAAACGCCAGTACCGGAATTTTCTCGTAATGAAATAGAACCGGAAAAATTGATAATTAATACATATAGGTATACCCCAATTATTAACCAAGAAAAATATCGTTTGATTATTGATGGTGAAGTTGAAAATCCCCTCAGTTTAAGCATGGAAGATATCAAAACCTTGCCGTTGACTTCTATGATTATTCGCCACGTATGCGTCGAAGGATGGGCTGCAATCGTCCAATGGGGTGGCATTCGCTTGCGGGAACTTGTGGCTTTAGCACAACCTAAATCATCTGTGAAATATGCTTATTTCAAATCTGCTGATGGTTACTATTCAAGTTGGGATATCAATTCAGCTTTACATCCTCAAACTTTATTAGCTTACCAAAAAAATGGCGAATCTTTACCTGTTGATAACGGTGCGCCTTTGCGTTTAGCTTCTCCAATTAAACTTGGTTACAAGCAGAGTAAATGGGTTACTAGAGTTACCTTAGTTAGCCATTTATCGCTTTTCCAAGGGTATTGGGAAGATCAAGGTTATGAATGGTTTGCTGGATTGTAATAGTACAGTAGTTACTCGTAAGATAAATAAATTTTTCATAATTTTGATGCCTCTCAATAAATAGTTAATAAATATTATTTATTGAGATAATTTCTGGCGGCTATTGCCTTTTCGTAGTACTGTACATTTCTTCAACATTTAATACAAAAAAG
>JBCBQE010001194.1:0-1947 GCA_039820385.1 Cyanobacteria bacterium J06635_10 | reverse complement strand
GTTAGCGGTGTTTATTCCTGTAGCCTTTTTCCCGGGAACTACGGGACAGCTTTATCAACAATTTGCTTTAACTATTAGTTTTGCGGTAGTAATTTCTACTTTCAATGCTTTAACTCTGACTCCCGCTTTGTCATCATTACTACTACGTGCCGGACAAGAGCCGACTGGTTGGTTAGCAAAGATATTTGCTGTAATTAATCGCGGCATAGATATAATGCGTGCTGGGTATAAAAAAGTTCTGGGAGTCCTGACTAATTTAAAATTAGTAGTTTTAGGAGTGTTTGCATTTTTACTTGCAATCACCGTTTGGATGTATCAAACCGTTCCTACAGGGTTTCTTCCAGATGAAGATCAAGGTTATGCTATTAACTTGATTCAAGGGCCTGAAGGAACTTCTTTAGAATATACAGGGGAAGTGATTGAAGAATTCGATAAAATATATGAAGATATTCCCGAAGTTGCCAGCACGTTTTCTCTAGGGGGATTTAGCTTCAGCGGTAGAACAGCAAATAGCGGTATTTCTTTTTCTATTTTTAAGCCTTGGGGAGAACGAAAAGATCCCGAACAATCCGCTCAAAGTATTTTGAACCGAGCGCGAGGGGCATTATCAAAAATTTCTGAAGCTAGAATCATTGCTTTTAATCCTCCTGCTATCCAAGGTTTGGGTAGTATTGGTGGTTTTGTATTTCAACTGCAAGATAAAGGAAATAATGATATTGGTACTTTTGTTCGAGTTAAAAATGAATTGATTCAAAAAGCAAACCAAAGACCAGAATTACAAGGTGTTTTCAGTACCTATGCAGCTAATGCTCCACAGTTATTAGTAGAAGTAAATCGAGATAGAGCCAATTCTTTACAAGTTTCTGTGGATGATGTACTGACAACTGTAGGAACTTTAATCGGTTCTAATTATGTAAATGATTTTAATACTTTTGGACGCACCTACCGAGTATATGTCCAAGCTGACAAAGAATTTCGTTCTAACCCCAAAGATATCAATCGGTTCTACGTACGTTCCCAACAAGGCAACATGATTCCCCTTGGCGATTTAGTAGAGGTGACTTCTGTTACAGGACCACCTACGGTAAACCACTATAACTTATTCCGTTCCATTGAAATTAACGGTGCTCCAGCAGACGGTTATAGTTCAGGACAAGCGATCGCAGCTATGGAAGAAGTGGCGAAGGGCGTGCTACCTCAAAATATGGGTTTTGAATGGTCCGGTATTACTTTAGAAGAAATTGACTCAGGAGGTCAAGCACCATTAATTTTTGGTTTGGGTATCTTATTTGTGTTCTTAGTTTTAGCCGCACAATACGAAAATTTTGTCGATCCAATTATTATCCTTTTAGCAGTTCCCTTAGCAATTTTAGGAGCTTTACTTGCCCAATCAATTCGGGGTTTACCCAACGATGTTTATTGTCAGGTGGGTTTAGTAATGTTGATTGGTTTGGCTAGTAAAAACGCCATCTTGATTGTAGAATTTGCCAACCAATTGCGAGAACAGGGATTATCTATTACTAGAGCCGCAATCCAAGCATCCGAACAACGCCTTAGACCAATTATTATGACAGCCATTTCCACACTTTTGGGTTTTATTCCCCTAGTGATTGCAACTGGTGCGGGTGCAGCTTCTCGTCAGTCATTAGGTACTGCGGTATTTGGCGGAATGGTAGTTTCAACGGTGTTGAGTTTATTTATTGTTCCCGTACTTTATATCGTTATTGCCACGCTTTTCTGTAAATTTAAAGATGATTGTCAAAGCTTATCTCCAGAAAAGCAGCAAGCGAAACAAGAAGAAGAAGAAAGAGAAACAGTTGCTGTAGGCAATGGTAGGAGATTAGGAGATTGGGAGAGTTAGGAGACAAGGGAGAGGAGCCACTGCGTTGCCGAGGTGCCCTCGGTTGTAGCAAGTGGCGTGGGGGAGAGGAGCCACTGCGTTGCCGA
>JBCBQE010001193.1:0-1952 GCA_039820385.1 Cyanobacteria bacterium J06635_10 | reverse complement strand
ACATTTTTAGATTGTCCCCATAAATAAATTTAGGGGCTTGCGGATTTTTGATTAACGATTTTAGATTATTTCCATAGTTGAAACTAGGGGTTTGAAACCATTTATAATACAAAATCCTGTTGGGTAAAATCTAAAATTTTTTTGGTCAAAGATTTTTGGTAGATGAGTAAATAGTGTCTAAAATTACATACTTATTGTCTATAAACAATAACCAGAGAGAAGCGAATAATATTAATTGTAGTTTGTACCATTTTCTTAGAAACTATTAATAATCGAAAAAATAATGAATTAAAATTGCTTCATGCGCCGAGATTCGATATTTTATAAATTATTTCAACAATACCCAGCTTTACTTTTTGAAGTATTGACAAACCAACCAGAAAATGCATCGCAATATAGATTTGATTCAGTAGCTGTAAAAGAACCGAAATTTGAAATTGATGGGGTATTTCTCCCACCAGAAAATCAAAGTCCGGCTGCTGTGTATTTCTGTGAGGTGCAGTTTCAGAAGGATGAAAGGCTTTACGAGCGCGTATTTGCTGAATCCTCACTGTACTTTTATCGTAACCGCAAAAGGTTCAACGACTGGCAAGTCGTGATAATTTATCAATCCCGTAATATTGAACAAAGCGATATTTATCCCTATCGAGGACTACTCAATATCCCACAAGTTCAAAGAATTTATCTAGATGAATTAGGAAATATTCGTGAATTACCCGTTTGGGTTGCGCTGATGCTGCTAACTACAGTAGACGAAGAAAAAGCACCAGAAGAAGCTAGGTATTTACTCGAACGTTCCTCTGCTGAAGAGCCAGAAACTACAAGTCGCGCCATAATAGACTTAATTACGACAATAATATCTTACAAATTTGAACAACTTAGCCGACGAGAGGTCGAACAGATGCTAGGAATTACATTTCAGGAAACACGAGTTTACCGGGATATCAAACAAGAAGGAAGGGAAGTAGAAGCTCAATCACTGATTCTCCGACTACTAAATCGGCGAGTAGGAGAATTACCCCAACAAAGCCGTCAGCGTGTTGAAAATCTTTCCTTAGAACAATTAGAAAATCTTGCAGAAGCGCTGCTTGATTTTAGCAGTATGGCTGATTTACTGGCTTGGTTAGAAACGCAAGGTTAAAATTTATAAATCTCCTTAGCGGGTGTGATAGAAAACCCATCATATTTTATGGGCTAGTACTCCACCACATTAATTTTGAGGGGTAAAGGAAGATTCGTTCGTAGTAGCGCTTCAGCGCATGCGGATTTCAGATGCGCCCAAGCCCAACTAGAAACCAATCAAAACTAACGGGACAGACTACTAGTAGTTCATTTCATTTATTCTGATGGGTTGTAGAGACGTTATACATAACGTCTCCCTACGTTTGGGAGAAAACGAACCCGTCAAAATTTATGCAATCGACCACTAGTGGTCTGTCCCATAAAAAGTGATGGGTTAGGTTAGGGAGGGGGTAGAGGGGGAAGATGAGGGAGAGGGGGTAGAAAAAAATTGTTTTTTATTCACCCATCAGAATTAACGGGACAAACCACTAGTACTCCGCCACATTAATTTTGACGGGTTTGTAGTAGCGCTTCAGCGCATCCGGATTTCAGATGCGCTGAAGCGCTACTACGAACGAATCTTCTTTTACCCCTCATAACTAATGTGGTCGAATACTAGTACTCCATTTCATTTATTCTGATGGGTTTTCTTACCGACTCGACTAGGACTATAAGTCCCAGTCTAATAACTAAAGTCGTGTAAAGACGACTAGAAAATAGCCATCAAAACTGACTGATGTTTAAAGAAATAATAAGGCAATGAGTGTACGGCACCAACCAGGGTTTTGTAACTGCTGATTATCTTTAAAATAAGTCATACCAATTCTGTATGAGGCAGAATCGCCCTCACCTCAAACAAAGCCTACCTGCGTAGGCTGAATTTGGCGCAT
>JBCBQE010001192.1:0-1953 GCA_039820385.1 Cyanobacteria bacterium J06635_10 | reverse complement strand
CAACAACATGGTTTGTAAGTAAATTTGTAGTTTATTTATAGTATTTATAGCCATTAACTGATATTTCGGTTAATGGCTATTTTAGTGTTTTAAAATACTTAATTAGGGAGTTAGGAGTTAGGAGTTAGGAGTTGGGAGTTAGGAGTTACTCCTTTCCCGGTAGAAGATTACCTATAACGTAGGTTGGGTTGAAGGAAGTGAAACCCAACACTTAATTAGGTGGGAAGGAGTTAGGAGTTAGGAGTTAGGAGTTGGGAGTTGGGAGTTAGGAGTTGGGAGTTGGGAGTTGGGAATCTTAATTGATTTTTGGAGGCTCCGCATACCCTGGGGAGATAAAATCTCGGTACAGTTTTTTTCTATTCCCTATTCCTTACCTCAATAAATAATTATGGCTTCGCCACGCTGCGCGAACATTAATCAAACTGGATTCCTATAGCTCTGAGTTATGATGTTAAGTAATTAACTGGACTTGATATCACACCCGTTTTCTCTAATAGGGCTGCAACTCGTAAAATCGCTGCTTCGTTATAGGGTGCGGCGATTAATTGTACTCCTAAAGGTAAGGCATTTTCTCTTTGAATTGGAATCGATAAAACTGGTAAACCGATAAATGATAACGGTTGAGTAAATAAGCCTAAATGAGGACGAACTAATATTTCTTCTCCGTCTAAAATCATGGTTTTTTGTCCAATTTCCGGCGCTGATATTGGTGTTGTCGGAGCAATAATTATATCTACCTTTTGAAATATTTCTCGAACTTGTTTTTTATACCAATTTCTAAATCTTTGGGCTTGGATATACCAACTACTAGGAATCAACGCTCCTGCTATAAATCTATCCCTTGTGGCAAAATCAAAATCTTGGGGACGGGATTTTAATTTGTCCAAATATAAATTTGCGCCTTCTGATGCGGTAATTATGTATGCAGCAGCACGAGCGCGATGAGCTTCTGGTATGGAAACGTACTCAGTCACATTTAAGGCATCGGCAACTTTTTGTACTGCTTCTAAGGCTTCTGGTACAGCTTTTTGAGCAAAATAATCGTCGGCAATGGCAATCTTCAACCCATCAATATTTTGAGATGTTACATGTAACGTTTCTACAGGAGGGCGTTTTGTACAAACATTATCTCTTTCATCTTCCCCCTGAAGCACATCAAAGGCGATCGCAATATCTCTTACTGAACGAGCAAATGGTCCAATATGGTCAAAACTACTGGAAAATAGAATTACACCAGCTCGCGACAATCTACCATAAGTGGGTTTTAAACCAAAAATGCCGCATAAAGCCGCAGGTACCCGAATTGAACCATTTGTATCGGAGCCCAAAGTTAAGGGAACTAAACCAGCAGCTACGGCAGCAGCGGAGCCTCCTGATGAGCCACCTGCTACACGGTTTAAGTCGTGGGGATTGTGAGTAGCACCATAATGGGAATTCTCGGTGACAAAGCCGTAAGCGTATTCATCCATATTTAAGGCTCCCACAAGCACCGCACCGGCATTTTTCAACTTAGTTACAGCAGTTGCATCTTGAGTTGCTGGAGGATTTTCGGCATTGATTTTTGAACCAGCAAGGGTTGTTAAACCAGCGATATCATAAAGATTTTTGACGGCGAAGGGTACTCCAGCTAAGCAACCGGGATAATTTCCTAGGGCAATTTCGTTATCAATTTGTGCTGCATTTTGTAAAGCAGTTTCCGCAGTTACATTTGTAAAACAGTTGAGTTGATTATCCCGTTTTGCAATTCGATCCAAAGCAGCTTTGACAACATCCACCGCTTTGATTTGTCTTTGTTGTACGGCAGTTGCGATCGATATGGCATCGGCTGAGTCTAAATTCATGATTTCGTTTATGGTTCAAATACTGGTGCTGCTTCAATATCTTCGGGTAAAGGAAACTGATTGACAAGTTTTGCTATAACTTGAATTCTTTCAAAATTTTCTATTACTCCGT
>JBCBQE010001191.1:0-1965 GCA_039820385.1 Cyanobacteria bacterium J06635_10 | reverse complement strand
TTGAATATTGACGTAGCCCAGTAATTGAAAAAAAGACGTAGCCCAGTAATTGAAAAAAAGACGTAGCCCAGTAATTGAAAAAAAGACGTAGCCCAGTAATTGAATATTGACGTAGCCCAGTAATTGAAAAAAAGACGTAGCACTGCTACGTCTCTACATTAAGTATGAATTATTTTGATTTACACAATTGATTCGGCAAATCCTTTCTCAATCGCAATAATTCGGGTGATGGATTAGAAACAGAATAGGCTTCCTGTAAAGCATCAGCCCACAATCCTTTTTCCATGAAATAATTAGCTTTGGTAAAAGCTGTATTCTCTGCATCGGCTCCTTTATTTTTCTGCAATCTCTCCAAAAGCCTCAATTCTGCCGTAATCAGTTTCCGCTGCGATGCTTCCATAACTTTAAAGGTTAAGTGTCGTGTTGGAGAAGCATTTTCAAGCTCGCTTAAGAAGATTAACCATCTATATGTTTTACCGGGTTCTAAGGGTTTACCTGTATAATTTACACTTTGACTTCCGGTGACAATTTGAGTGTCTAAGTACTCTTTGCTACTTATACGCTTTAACGCGATTTTATTAATTTCACCTTCCCATAGAAGTAAGGGTTTGGTATTCCAAATAATTCTGGATGAAGTATTTGAGGAAATAAAGCAGAGTTGAGGACCACGAGGGGCACCCTTTTTAGGCTTTCTAGGAGGATCTGGATCGCGTCGTGAGGGTTTGAAAATTTTATTCCAAAAGTTTGGGTTAGGTGAAATTGTTTGTGCGAAAACTGGTTGAGGAGTCAAGGAAAATAAACTTATGAAAGCTGTGACTGACAGGATTGAACTACGTAATTTTGATTTGATTGTATTCATTGATTAATATTAATGACAGTATTAGCACTGAGAATGTAGAACCAAAAAGTTATTGTTGGTAACAGCCAAGGTAAAAGAATCGCTGCTGATGAAATGTAAAGTTGTAAACTAATTAGTGAATAGATTGTGGAAACTACACTTAATAGAATTAAATATTGTATGTGTTGTTCCGGCTTTTTACGTATATACCCTGATGTAAATTTACCTAGTAATATTGCTAAGGCGATCGCCCATAAATCGGGAATTGGTATCACCATTCTGTTTTTGAGGTAGTGATGCGTCATGTATGCGTGAGCTTTACCACTCGTGAGCACCCCACGAGTAAGATCGGGATTATCCTGATTTCTCCAATAACGCATTGCTGCAGGTAACTCGAAATTGTCTTCCTTGTCTTTTACTGCTCCTGCTTCTCCATATCCACCTGCTGCGATGATGATAATGGGATGGGGAGAGGGGGAGATGGGGGGAGAGGGGGGAGAGGGGGAAGAGGGGGGAGAGGAGCCACTGCGTTGCGGAGGTTCCCTCCGTTGTAGCAAGTGGCGTGGGGAAGAAAAAATAAGTTTCAAATTACTTCCTTTGTTCCCTACTTCCTCTTGTAATAGTTTCCAAGCGGGGATAGTTTGATAAACTTGTTTTGGTGGAATGGAAAAGTCTACAATAGGATGCAACCACATTTGACCTAGATAATAGCTAAATGCTGTTAATGGTTGCAGACGTGCCCGCTCTGATTTCAGAACCGTCCTGTTATTAACATCATTGTTGATGTATGTATTTACCTGAGTCCAAAACTCCTGTTTACTTGTTAGTTGGGGTTTTGGGGATTGGGGAATTTGTTGTAATTCTTGAGAAAGAGCCAGCATGGCAGCGAAAGGTCTAGGTTTGGGTTTATCATTAGAACTAGGTAATAGCTGCATATACCACCCAGGTATAACTTCATTTTCTCCAAACAGACTCCATTTTTCGGTTGCGATTTGAGGATTAATGGTTAACCAATTTCCGTAATTATCGCGGGTTGTCGAGAATATGAAGTTTGTCGGTGGAGATGAAGTCAACCCGGCTTTGATGGAGTTTGATAAAATGCGAGAGCCCGCAACACTAGCGTGTTG
>JBCBQE010001190.1:0-1975 GCA_039820385.1 Cyanobacteria bacterium J06635_10 | reverse complement strand
ATCAGCAGAATGTTTAATTCAAAATGGAAATATACCTCTCAGTATATCTCCATTTTGAATTAAACATTCTGCTGATTCTAGAGCAAGAAAAGCACAATTCTTTTTGACAGTGCGAGCAAGTTTAGTATTAGTTTCTTCTGGAAGATAAGACTTTAATATAGTTTCTACAGTCTGATAATTTTCCTGAATAAAAATATCACTTTTGGCATTAACATTGTTTGCAGATTGTAAATGTACTCGCCACATAGCTAAAGGTTCTGCTTCAAACCACATTGGATAATTAGCAAAAATTCTTGCCCACATCTCCCAATCTCCGCTGATACCACAACGAGGGTTGAATCCTCCCAGCTTTTCATAAACTTCACGCCGCACTACAGCAAGGGAAGGTACGGAAATACAACAAATTTCTGCAATTCTGTGCAACCAATTTTGAGGTAAAATACCACTATGGGGCATTTCAAAATCAGACAAACCTTGCCATTGATTGTGTTTATCAATCAATATACTACGACAAAAAGCAGCGCCGACCTGCGGATGCTCTTCAAAAGGGCGTGCCATTTTTTCATAAAATCCCTCCCTAACGCAATCGTCACTGCATAATAGATGAATCAACTTTCCCCGAGATAATTCAAAACAGGCTTGAAAATTATTCATCATACCTACATTGCGTGGTTGACGGTGAAACTCTACACGCCCTGCCCCTAATTCCTCTACAACTGCTGCTGGATCGTCTTCCGTAGAATGATTATCAACAACTACAATTTGCATTTGATCTATTCCTGGATCTTGCGCTAAAACACTTTTGAGCGTATCCCGTAGATATTCTGCACAATTATACGTAGGAATCATTACAGACCAAAGTGGGCGCTCCACCTCTGGCGATACTGGTGGAATGCTTGGAATCTCAGAATTTAAAGGATTCATAGCTGATTTTACAAGGTTTTTATTTCACAAAAGTAAGGTATCACGATCGACCAATACTGATAATTATTTTGCTATATGGTTAATCGCATTTTCACATTTCATCCGCAATGCGGGTTGCCGTTTTAAGCTATTTTAGTTATTTTCAAGCAAGAATACGTACACTGAGTTGTATTAGTTACTTATAGTCTTCCATAAGTAAATTGTTTATGGATAATTGCTATAAGTATCTTTCCAATAGGTTATATCAAAATATCTGTAGGTTCGGCGAGAGGTTGTACGTGATTTTTTGGAATCAAAATCTTACAGATAATCTTCTTTATGAAAGCTTTAAATTAGAGCTCGGTAATTACAAAAACCTGCTTGTTAAGGGTGCCCGTCATGCAGAACTTTAAGTATTTTAATTGAAAATAGTACAATTACTATGAAATAGAAGATACTGGCACATATTTTGTAATAATATTAGATTGCAAAACTTGAAAATAAAATACTTTCGTGAAATAAAAATAATTAAATCATTGCGGAACCATATCAAGTATCCCTCTATATCTCAAGAATAAACATAGCTTTCCCCTTGCATTTCTGACCAATCATTCCTTGATGGTACAAGCCCCTGAATTTATTTATGGATTTATAAATTAGGAACTTTGCTTGGTTCAAGCCCCCGGATTTATCCGTGGGCATTAATTGCGAATTGCGAATTGCGAATTGCGAATTGTAATGACAATACTTGTTCTTAGCCAGCCTTATCTATTTCTTATGGCAGCATTTGATTCGATTATCTATTAGGAAAACCTATACTGTTTATATCAAAAATAAGACTTGCCACTGACGGGTACCCACGAGAATTTTTTGAGGAGAAACAAATTTGGCAGGGAGCCCTTGACAAGCCCAGAAATCAATATAACGCTTTTGAGTTGATTCTAATACAAAGCTAAACTGCTTTCCCAACCTCTTTTAGAAAGAAGGGAGTTGACACTCTCCCACCTGGAAGATGGGAGATTCTCTCAAGCATAGACAGCATAGCTTGAAATATCCTCTTATAGCTGCCGGG
>JBCBQE010001189.1:0-1979 GCA_039820385.1 Cyanobacteria bacterium J06635_10 | reverse complement strand
CAATCAGGAAGTAACTTGTTCCTGAATGATGAATCTTACGAATTAATGCAATTCCATGGGAAAGAATTCTCCCTCAACTTTGTGTTCGCTGGGATGATGAAAGTGAAATTGCAGTAATTCGTAAGATTCATCATTCAGGAACAAGTTACTTCCTGATTGATAATTTACTTGGATAGTATGACCGTTATTAATAATACGAAGAGGACTATTTTTATAGTTAATTTTTAATTTAGGTAAATCCGCATCAACCGCCGATTTTATATTGATTGGAGATTGATTTGTACCGAATTGACAAGCATTAAAATCTGGCGACAGATTACCCCAATTTTCTGGCCCCTCTTTACCGATATAACCCCAACTAGTTTTATCTTTTTCTTTCGATGCTGATAGTAATGATTTACAGCCTAATACAGAACTGGCTGCTAATCCAGTAGCTGCTACGAAACCATTTCTTAGTAACTGTCTTCTATCCATAAGTCTTTAACTACGATCGTCTGCGAATACGCACTACAATATTTGCGTTTTTAGTCAAGTACTGAAGAACACATTCTATATAGGAATGATTAATTTGTCACTGGTAATTTTGATAATTGTTTCTTATTATTGCAAGTTACCGAGATGCTGTTGTTCTTAGTTTACTTCTAAGTGAATTTTTTTGTAATTTGGTTGACAATTATCCTGATTTGGAAAATCACTATAGGACAATACGGTTCAGTTAAGATAAATCGTAGGTTGGGTTGAACTTCGTTACACCCAACAAACAGTTGATAATGTTAAGATTATATCTACAGGTAACAGTATTTTATATAACCTTAAAAATCATAATTAAGTATTTATATAGAGAAAAAATCGGTATTATATAAATTGGCTTCGTCAAAATTACAACATCACGATCTTTAAATCATATTTTAAAATTAGACTAGTAGTACATTTCATTAATTCTGATGGGTATAGAACAAGAAATTTTTTTCTACCCCACGCCACTTGCACATCCAGGGAACCGTGCCGCTTTTTTTGGCTCCTCTACCCCACGCCACCCTTCGGGTATGCGCTTCGCGCACACTTCGTGTTCACGAAGTGACTCGTCAGAGTAACAGCAATAGCGAGTGGGGGAGCACCCCTTAACCGCGCTGCTTCACTTGCTACTGGGCGTGCGTGTTCGGGAGCAACGCAGTGGCTCCTCTCCCTCTTCTACCCCCTCCCTAATACCACCCGTCAAATTTAATGCATTTGACTACTAGTTCCCGGTGCAAAACTCCAAACCCCACCCTCGCAATGTACATAAAATTTGAGCAATCCAATTAGTTTTATTAATTTTATATGCGTTTGCCCTGTCAGCAACGCTGTTAATTAAAGATGTGACTAATGCATAGCTTTTTCTCTTTTCCCTCTAACCTGATAAAAATAAGTTATTAACTGGTTAGCAGTAGCTGAATTAGGAGCTAGTTTTAACAAAGTATTGAGGAGTTTTTTTGTCTTCTTTCCCTCTGTGCCTGAAACAAGTTTAATTCGACAACGATATTCTATCTGTCGTTTGAGTACTTGGTAATTATCAGGGGCTAAAATAATGGCTTGATTCAAAATTTTTTCTGCTCTTTCATACCATATATTATTGATTGAATTAATATTTTCTGCTTTTTCTTTTTTGCTTTTTTTCTGATTTAAAAGGTTGAGTATGAATGGCAACTGAGTATTCGAGTTTCCTAATGCTATGAGAACATCATAAATATTAATTAAGGCAATAATAGAATGGCTGATTCAGGAGAATCTGATTTAGAAGCAACAATGTCAGGATCTGTTACGGCGATTTCTTCAATGCGATCTGTATTTTGGGCACGTCTTTGACGTTTTCGATGAAGATCCATGCAAAGATTATGAGTCATTGCGAATTTAGAATAAGACATGAAGAATTTAGAATTATTACTCCATCGATGAATCGAGGGGCTTGAAAATAAGGAAAAATTTTTTTTATTCCACGG
>JBCBQE010001188.1:0-1981 GCA_039820385.1 Cyanobacteria bacterium J06635_10 | reverse complement strand
GTTGGGGTTTAAATCCCCATAGATATTCCAAACAACTTCGGCACTTCGGCTCTTCCGCTCAAACCTTCGTTTAATTGCTTCTTTTGGGAATTGCACTACCAAGCCAAAATTCCACAAAAGATAGTAAAACCGGAGTAATTGGACTAATGAAATATTTGAATAAAAAATCTGCGATCGCGGTTTTGTGGGGACGATTGAGAAGAAAGATTGCAGCAAAGATGGCGATACAAGCAATTGTAGCAGTGATGTAGAAAAATGGATTAAAGCTGCCAGTAATACCTTTGATGGCTGCGATGGTGAAAATACCTGATAAACCACCCAAACCAAAGGAAGTAAACATCAAACCATAATTACTCGGATAATTATCCAATCCAAAAAACGATAAAGTTGCTGCGGGAGCTACTGCTAACCAAGCACCTAAACACAACCAAAATATGGAATAAGCTACAAGAAAATTAATTAATTCTCCTTGAGAAGTATTCCACATAATCACCGATGCAATCGTAATTAATATATTAATAATAATAATAGTAAACTTCGGTTTTAAACGGTCATTTAACCAACCAAATAAAGGACGACCTATACCATTAAAAGTAGCAAATAAAGGCACTGCAAAAGCCAATTGTTCTGTTTGGAGTCCGACAATTTCTTTTCCTACTTGTGCGGTGGTAGCAATTGCCGTAAGTCCGACAAATGTACCGACACTATAACAAATCCATAACCCATAAAAAGATTGGGTTTGTACCATTGGTAAATTTTCTGTTGAATTATTAATATTATTTTCGGAATTACCTTGAATATTATTATCAATGCTTGCTTCGGGATTATAGCCATCCGGAAGCCAGCGTTTGGGAGGCATTTTCAAAACTTGAGCGATCGCCAATATAATGCATGTAAATATAATGCCTAAAATTACAAAGGTATTTCTGATTCCAAAGGCTTTAATTAAATTAATTGCCACTGGAGCAGTTACCAAAGGAGAAAGCCCAAAGCCAACAACCGTCATACCCACAGCAAAACCCTTGCGCTCGGGAAACCAGCGAGCAGCAACCGCAAGAGGAACACCGTAAACAATCCCAACTCCAATACCCGCAATTACACCATAACTAATAATTAAAAAAGGTAAATTTGGGGCAATACTAGAAAGTAAATAACCAATCCCCACAATAATGCCACCAGTCATAGTCATAATCCGGGGACTAAATCGATAAATATACAATCCGCTAATCGGCATTGCTAAGGTAAACATTACTCCTAATACCATAAAAGGCAGTAAAATTGTTCCTGGTTTTGCTTGTAGTGCTGATTCAAAATGGGTACTAAAAATACTCCAGGAATACACCGTTCCCAAGCACAGTAAAATTATTAAACCAAGAGGAATAAAAAACCATCTTCCTATTTCAGGTTTGAGTCCAAATAATGCTTCATTTCTGGGAAAATCAAAAGACTTTATCTTATCCACTATCGATAACCTAAAATTAATTACAATAATCTTAAAAACTTCTCAAACCTAAATATCAAATCAATCGCTGCAATCTGAAAATTACCATTTGACAACACTATTGTGCAATATTTTGGCTAATTAAGCGCAAATTACTGAATTAATTTTACAGAAGTTTTGGGAGATATAGGTCTCACCATAAATATTTAGTACAGTAGTATTATCTAGTTTTCACATAACTGTAATCAAGTTTATAGTTACTATAATAGAGATATATTATTGCTTTTCAAACTATCTGTACTCACCTACATAATTCATAAAAAACTGCATAAATAGTAAAATCAGTTTGCCTTCATAGGCATGAAGGTGATGTATCTTATGTTATATTCTCTTAGTTCAGAATCTCGGCTAAAATTGTGACATTATTTTCTCAGTACACAAGTATAAATTAAATAAATATTTATATAGGAATCCGTTTTGATTTTTGGAAGGCGCAGCGTGGCGAAGCCATAATTATTTGTGTGGGTAGGCAAGAGGCAC
>JBCBQE010001187.1:0-1982 GCA_039820385.1 Cyanobacteria bacterium J06635_10 | reverse complement strand
GAAGTAAGAAGTAAAACTTTATGTTGGTAATAACCGCCATCTTTTCAATAGAGTTATATTGTAAGTAATTAACCGGACTTCATATAATTAGAATAACTAAATCTTTTCAAAAGTGTTTCTATAGTAAGTAATTAATCGGACTTTATATCAGACACTTGATTTTTTGATAGATAATCTAATAAATAGGTAGTACCCTAGTAAGTTTTTGGTTTTCTAACCCAGAGGCTCCGGAGGTAAACTTAGAGGGGTGAAGAGCTTGTTTAACTGATATAAATTAATCAAACATATCGGCTTATGGGAATGATATTATATCTTTTCTATTTGCATTGAATAGAGTCAACATATGACTCAAAAAAAACTCTGCGCTCCTCCGCGCTTACCTCCTTATTCCTCTGCGTTAAAAAAGATGATGTCAATGCCAACGGAAATGATATTACTTGGAATATAACTGTCAAATTTTAGTCATAGATAATAATTAAGCTTAAACAATCATATTTTTTCAAGCCTTATTTAAAGAACGTTTGACTACATTAATTAACAATTTAGGAATTCTACCCCCAGAGAATACTGATAATCCGATAGCATAAATTGCAATGACTAAAAGTGGCTGGAGAAAAGTTTGTAGAGATGCAGACAAGGGAATATTAATGACAACTACCAATGCTATGGTAATAGTTAAAGTTGGTAAAATTACTGGTTTTAATAACTCCATAATGTTCCATTTTGCAGCACGACTCACCGCCAACCAAAACCAAATACTTGCACCAACACCCATCACAAGTGCAACAGCGATCGCTACTCCCGTAACTCCTCCCCAATTAGCTCCCACAAAGAAAGCTGGGATGGATAACGGCACCAAAACCCAATTAATTACAGCATTGATATTTGGTTTATCTATAGCATTCAAAGCTGTACCCAGAATCGACATGAAACCCCGGGCATAAGCGAAAATCATTACTATTTGAAAAATGCTTACCGCCGGTATCCATTGTTCACCATATACTAAGGGAATAATCCACGGTGCGACAATAAAACCTACGCCATAGATACCAGCGTACAATACAGCATAGATTTCCAACATTCGACAAAGATAAATTTTTCTACCATCATTGTCTCGCTGCGACATTACCGAAAAATTAACTCGGTTAATCTGCGAGAGGGCAAATGTTGGTAACATCGCCAATTGATAAGCCAGATTGTAATAACCTAAAGACTGCGCTCCAATTAATCTACCTACGATTAAATTATCGGCATTAGTGTTCGCATAAACGGCTAAATTAATACCCACCAAACTGCTAATATAAGCACGTACCTCGCGAATCGCTTGCTTATCTGGTTTAAAATAGTATTGAAAACGATATCCGCTAAAGTAACGCTTGAATAAAGCATCAACTAATGACATCGCAATTTCTGCGATCGCAAAACACCATACTCCACCTCCCAAAGACGCACAAGCTACCGCACCACCAAAACGCGCAAATCCCGCACAGCTATCAGTAATTGCTAATTCGCGAAATTTCATTTGCCGTTGCAATACAGCACCGTGAGAACCTGCACCTGCACCAATTATGAACACAAAAGCTACAGTTAAGGTAAGTGGAAATACTTGAGGCTCTCCAAAAAATTGTGCTAGGGGAAATCCTGCCAAAGCCTGAATAATAAACATCACAATAGAGATATTTACACCCAAGCTATAAACCGCATTCACCAATTTTCGATCGTTTAAACCCCTTTGCACTAATACTGAAGCAATTGCAGCATCTTTAAACAGCGCACTAAGAGTTGTGACAATCAACACCATACCCCAAACACCAAAGTCTTCGGGTGAGAGCAAACGCGCCAGAAATATTTGAGAAATCAGTTGAGAAATTTTTGCAAAACCAAAACTAGCTGTTAGCCACAAACTACTTGTGGCAATTTTTTTAGTACTTATATCTGGCGCGTTTGCTCTCACCCGAAGACTTTGGTGTTTGGGGTATGGT
>JBCBQE010001186.1:0-1990 GCA_039820385.1 Cyanobacteria bacterium J06635_10 | reverse complement strand
GTAAAGAATTTTTAGATCAATATGTAAATACTGAATATTTCGTAATTACTGGGAATAATAAATTAATGCCCATTATCTCAAAGAGATTACTGAGCAAATATAAAAAATATATTTTGTTAAATAAATATATAGTAGATTTGAAGGGCAGTAAAAATATAGCACTATTTATTTTATAATTCAGTAGTAATAAGGTTTAATACACAGTTTAGGTTGGCGATTTTATCGGCGAAATCCAAATCTACCGGCGGCAGCAAACAATGATATTCTCTTATTACTACTAAGGTTCAGATACCGAACGGTAGAAGAATGATATACTTTTTTGGGAATTAGAAGTAAAGAATTGCTGAGCCGGTATTAGTATTTCCACATTTACGACTCAGCAATTATAGTGAATTAAATTGGTTATCTCAGGTTTTGGATACTCAAAGGATGTTAGGTATTAGAAACTTCCATTAAAATCCACCTCAAAACCAAAATCTATGCCAAAGCTGGTACGGGAACCCCAATATGTTGATATAAAGGGAAACTCTCACACAAAGAAGCCACCCGTCGCCGACAATCTTCAGCAACTGTGTCTGAATCGGGATTTAGTAAACGGTCGGCAATGATATTAGCAATTTCGGTAAATTCCGCTACTCCCATGCCTCGCGTGGTCATAGCAGGAGACCCCAATCTCAAACCGCTGGTGACAAACGGTGATTCTGGGTCAAAAGGAACAGTGTTTTTGTTCGCGGTGATATTAACATCGCTAACTAATTGGTCTGCTTTCTTACCTGTCATGCCAATGCACCGTAAATCTACGAGCATGAGATGGTTTTCTGTCCCGTTGGAGACAATTTTTAAGCCTCTACTTTGTAATTGATTGGCTAAAGCACGGGCATTTTCAATTACAGCAGCAGAATAATCTTTAAATTCTGGCTTGAGAGCTTCCCCAAATGCTACTGCTTTAGCAGCAATAACATGTTCCAAAGGGCCACCTTGAGTGCCCGGGAAAACTGATTTATCAAACTTTTTACCCATATCAGCGTCACGAGTCAAAATTAAACCACCCCTCGGGCCTCTTAAAGTTTTATGGGTAGTTGTAGTCACTACATCGCAGTAAGGAACAGGGTTAGGATGAAGCCCGGAGGCGACTAAACCAGCGATGTGAGCAATATCCGCCAACAAGTAAGCGCCAACTTCATCAGCGATACTGCGGAATTTTTCAAAATCGATCGTGCGAGGATAAGCCGAATATCCACAAATCAAGAGCTTTGGACGCTCCCTTAGCGCCTGCTCGCGGATTTGTTCGTAGTCTAGTTGTTCTGTTTCTTGACTAACGCCATAATGACAAACCTCAAACCACTTACCGGAAACATTTACAGGGGAACCATGGGTAAGGTGTCCGCCGTGAGACAAATCCATCCCCATAATTTTATCGCCCGGTTCCAATAGGGTTAGGAATACAGCAAAATTTGCCTGCGCTCCAGAATGTGGTTGGACATTGGCATGAGCCGCACCAAATAGTTGTTTAGCACGATCGATGGCTATTTGCTCAATTTTGTCTATTACTTCACAACCGCCATAATAACGTTTACTGGGTAATCCCTCAGCGTATTTGTTCGTCAATACCGAACCTTGAGCAGCCAGTACAGCCGCAGAAGTAAAGTTTTCTGAAGCAATCAACTCTAGATGGTCTTGTTGACGCTTTAGTTCGCCATTAATTAACTCCGCCACGGTAGGATCGGAAGAAGCAAGAAAATCTGAATTAGTTTTAGTCACTTGAGTTATCTATTCCGTGAAAATTTGTGCGTAACGCACAGAAGAAAATTCTATCTCTTTTCCTGTTGTTAAGTGCGGCATCATGTCTTTTTCTGTTTATAAACTGTTGACTACAGGAAAGTTACAAATTATGAAATATTCACCAAGCGAGACCTCATAAGGGGAATTCAAAATTCCATTTATCTTGACAAATACTTTAATCTATGACTTTTTACAAAGAATTTGTAAT
>JBCBQE010001185.1:0-1994 GCA_039820385.1 Cyanobacteria bacterium J06635_10 | reverse complement strand
TTTAGATGAGTTACCCCAGTTGTTTAATGTTCTATTCGGAGAAATGAGTTTAGTCGGGCCTCGTCCTTTACCTGCAAGAGACCAATTCTCCATGTAGGTTTTATCTAAGCCAATTACTTTCTCAAAATCGATAATGTCTGAGCGTCCGGAGATTTGCCATAAACCTGTAATTCCAGGGAGAACTTCTTGACGAATGAAGTGGTGGTCAGAAAACTTTTGTACATCTCTTACAGGTAAAGGACGAGGCCCGACTAAACTCATTTCTCCGAATAGAACATTAAACAACTGGGGTAACTCATCTAAACTATATTGACGGAGAAATTTGCCAATTCTGGTAATGCGAGGATCGTCTTTCATTTTAAACAGAATTCCATCTTTTGTTTCGTTATGCGCTTCTAGCTGTTTTTGTAATTGGTCTGCATTTGTCACCATCGTCCGGAATTTCCACACTTTGAAAGATCTTCCATGTAAACCAACGCGAGTTTGTTTGTAGAAAATTGGACCAGGAGAATCTAATTTGATGAGTAAAGCAATTAACAGATAAATTGGTGATGCAAGTAAAACAAACAGTGCCGAACTCCAAAAATCAAAGTACCGTTTTATCCAGAAATCACTACCTGTAATAGTTGGGGGTAAAAAATTCAAGATTGGAATGCCGCCAAGCATTTTTAATTCTAATTTTTGCTCTACAGCTTGTAACTCAATTGGTAGAACGTGTAAGATAACGCCAGCATTTCGTAATTTCCAGTAAAGATACATTCTATTTTCTATTGACTGCCAGGAACAGACAAAAACTTCTGCTACTCCTTGACTGATAATTTCGTCTACAGCCGCAGCTAAATAACCTTTTGATGAAGCGATTGATTTAACATTTTTCCAACCTACAAGGTTATAACAGTTCTGTTTTTCTAAGAGTTCGACGGCTTTATTCTTCTCTTCTAGAGAACAGATTAGATAAGTTGGACAAGTAATTAAATTTTCCTTTCTCAGACGCATTATGGCAGTGTCTACCATAAATCTCCCCCAGCAACTTATCGCTATACTCAACAGCCACACTGCAATGAAAGTTTCTCGGGGAAATAAATTACTTTGTAAATACAAATATCCGAAAAGCAGTAGTAGGAAATAGGAGAATGTGATTGTTTTAATTAAGCTAATATAGTCGCGCCGTTTCTCTCCAGAATCATATAATCCTTGAGTTGCAATCAGACAAAGTTGAATCGCAATTATTGACAACAGAAAAAATGAATCTTTTGGCTCAAAGCAATCAATCTTAAAGCATATACTATAGGTTTGTGCTATATTCCAGGCTAAACCTAGACAGATTCCGTCTACAGCAACCAGACTAATTCTACGAAGCCATATTGCGCCAATTCTTTTACGTAATTGTGTTAAGGATGGTGCGCGTAAATCTAGGAGATTGTCATTCCCTGATAAATCACTTACAAAAGACATAATTTATGATAGATGTATAATAAATGTTTGATTTCTATATTCACAATATAATTTATAGAGGTGACATCCTCGTGACAAAATATTTACAAAATACCGTTTTTTTTAAACTATCTTACCAAGCTACGTTATACAGCGTATTGCAAGTTGCAATCTGGTTCACCCCACCCGCCCCCGAGGGGGCACCCTCCCTGCTTGCGGGGAGGGTTGGGGAGGGGTTAGCCGGTGTACCTCATATAAATGAAATGTGCTGTAGGTAATCTTCCACTGGGAAGGGAGTAACATAAGTAGAGAGAACAAGCTTAAGATGATCGCATAATTCATATTGTGATTCAGCAACGGCAAAAATATTATTTCGTATTCAGATATATAAAAATAGCGAGCAATATGCTCGCTTGATAAAATTAAATAAGGACTATATAGCGGTTTTCACGCTTAGTGCAATACAGACGCTTACCTCACCCCATCCGCGTTCCGGAAAACTATGAAAATATGGGAAAACCTCTCTCAACCAGTCACGTTCCGGGAACCTTAAAAAATGG
>JBCBQE010001184.1:0-1996 GCA_039820385.1 Cyanobacteria bacterium J06635_10 | reverse complement strand
TTGTAGGAAGCAATCGCATCTTCATACCTTCCTAAATTACCCAGCGTAATACCCCGACTTCTCCAAGCATGGTGATAATCAGGTTTAATTTCTATAGCTTTGTTGTAGGAAGCAATCGCATCTTCATTCCTTCCCAACTCATCAAACGCAATCCCCCTACCCCGCCAATCTTCGACATCTTCAGGTGTCAATGCGATAGCTTGCTGAAAATCGACTTCAGCTTGCTGCGTTTTCTTCAATTCCCCATAAGCCAAACCCCTTCTTGCCAATGCCAAAATATAATTCGGCTTAATTCCCAAAGCCTGATTGAGATATTCCACCGCTTCCTCATATCTTTCCAAGCGATAACAAGCTAACCCCAAACCATATAACACCTCGTGGTTTTGCAGTGCTTCTGCGACTAATTGATGAAAAGTTTTTAAAGCGGCTGCGTAATCTCCCTTATCCAGTTGTTCGTATCCTTGCTCAATTAACCTCGCTTTACTGGGGTTTGGCCACATTTTCCCACGTTTATAACTGCTTGTTTGTTATTTTACTTAGATACAAGCCTTCGCATTCGATTTCGGAGTGTATTAGTATACAAATTTAGGAAAAATACATTATTAACTAATATTTCGCCATATGAATTTTGATTTGTTTGTTTATTTACCGACGTATTGTAGAGACGTAGCAGTGCTACGTCTCCAGTAACTTGGGGAATAAGCCAACCATTCATAGTTAATCAAAAGGAGCAATGAAAAATAAATACTATACTTAATAAACGAAAATAAACTAAATCTCTTATTTTTAGTCCAATTGCTAACAAATTGATTAACAGATGATTATCCGGAAAAAAATCTCAATTCTTCTACCTAAATTATTATTTCCTCAATATACAAAGAAATTGTAATAGCTTCTACAGAAATAAATCCTTGAGTAAAAGCGCTCAAAATCTAAAAATTCATTAACTGATTAATTCTCACAAAAAATTTGCCATTCATACAAATTGGTTTTAATATTAACTTGACTTACTAAGAAAAAGTTTCATACATATTTTAATTTTTCTGCTACATTAGAGTAATCTATAGGCTAGTAAGTTAATAGCTTGCCATCTACCACCTAACTGACGGACACCCTTAAAAGTTTTTTCAGGAGGAAAAAACTTTTAAGGGAACCCTTGACGCTCTCTATACTCGTTATGCTGTCAGTATATGGTTTATTTAAATTAGAAATACCCAGGGTGACAATCGAAGGCAATACAACCGGAAGTGCATGATTGTTGACACTGATGAGGAAATTGAGTTTTTGGCTCTTCAGTCACCGCTAGCTACCACATAGTATCGCTGCAAAATTTATCTTCTTTGTTTGCTTGCGCCGATGTAAGTTGTGATGAATTACATATGCCACGATTAGCACAAGATACAAACAATACATTTTAACTTTTTAGGCAGCGAACAACTTTGATAAAACATGAACTTGAAATTGGTATGCGGTTTATTTTCGGTATAGCCAAAGTTCGTTTTTGCAGTATCTCTGTAGTAAATCCACAGCTACTTCAATGAAAATACTTCCTATTAGTAGATACAGATTTTTTCAGAAAATACAGCCTGTTATCCTATTAAAAAAAATCACTAATAAACCTGTGACTGGGTGTTTACAGGTATTTACTACATCCGATTCTTGGTCATTTTATTTCGAGGAAAGTAAGTTACTTTATGCTTCTCGTACGGATAAAATGTTTAATTTACTTTATGCAAAATTACAACAATATAGTCAACAAATTCCCGCACTTACCCAAAAGAAGGTATATCAACAGTTACGAGTAATTTTTCAAAAAGGTATTGATAATCAAGCAATACTTAATCCGGATTATCTTGCTATTTGCTGGTTAGTTAATCAAAAGCTGATTACTGCTGCACAAGCTAAAATCTTAATCAGAGAATTAGCTCTTGAAGTGATTAGTTCATTTATTACTATACGGGAAGGGAGTTATGAGTTTACTACAGACAGTTTTATC
>JBCBQE010001183.1:0-1997 GCA_039820385.1 Cyanobacteria bacterium J06635_10 | reverse complement strand
TAAAATCTAACCTAAAAACTGCATTAGAAGTTCGCATTGGTAGTTTGTTACGTCGGGGTGTGGGTGCAATGTTGAATACCCAAAAAAGTAGTCCGACAATTGCCGAATTATTGAAGCATCCAACGATTCTAGAATTAGATTATTTGAATCAAGATCAAGCAAATTTGATTACTTTCTTTTTACTAACAAAAATTCGGGAATATATAAAGCGTCAGCGTACCGAAGGTTCTGGAATTCCCGAACACATAATTTTATTAGAAGAAGCTCATAATTTAGTTGGAAGAAACTTGAGCGCTACAGCAGCAGATGATGCAAACACAAAACAAGAAGCAGCCAATTACATAACGCGAATGTTAGCAGAAATGCGAGCATTACGAGAAGCAATTATTATTGCAGACCAGTTACCAACAGGGGTAGCGGCTGAAGTTGTGAAAAATACTAATATCAAAATTGCTCATAGATTAGTATCAGGTGATGATCGCAAAGATATCGGTCAAGCAATGCTACTCAATCAGTCACAAATGGAAGAAATTGCTCGTTTAAATACTGGTGAATCTTTCCTATATATGGAAGGTTGGTATCGTCCCCACATGGTCAAAATACCTTATGAAAATAGTGCTAAGTTAAAGTTAGGAATCGAAAATTCCATTACAAATAATCAAATTACAGCTTTAATTAAACCTTATCCTTGGTATTCTAAAACCCAAAAAACTTTATTAGCAACAGCTTACCAAGAATACAAACGCCTCTGTAAAGAATATCAGCAAAGTATCACCGAAATTCGCAGTCATTTGCAACAGCTTTCCGATGCTTGTAGTCAATTACAACAACAACTCCAAAAATTAACCCAAGAAATATTTTATGCCCTGGCTGGGGAATTACACTTTGTACTCCATCCAATCCCTGAAAGCGAAGTATCCCTAAAAATAGACAGACGCATAGATTCTCGCAAGCTCAAAAACTTAAATAACTTACAACCCGGCAAAAATTTAACTCTAAGAGAATTACTAGAATTACAAAGTGCGATCGCAACCAAATTCACTTTATTTGAGCAACGTTATCAAGAAGTGATTGATATTGATATAAATATAGCGCGCACTAAATACAAACAGCAATGGCAAAAACTAGATCGTCAATTAAAAACCCTCCACCAACAAGTGTTGAGAATAGCAACATTATTCAATAAACCAGAATTTGCTAAAACTCTCGAACAACTAAAAGAGGAGATTGATTATGAAAAACGTCAAATTGTGGAAAAAGAAGAAGAACAAATTAAGAATATTTTAAAAAATATTCAAAAAGATAGAACAGAATTACAGTTCAAACAAACAGAAGTTTTAAATAGAGCTATCGAAAAAGCCAAAATTGACAAAGTAATGCACGATTTGCAAATAAGAGGTAAATAACTTTGGATTTAACTGTTAAAAATCTCGTACTCAGCTACGAAACCCTAGCTAATGAAAGCATAAAACTCAATAAATCTTATTTAAATTTACTCAAAATATACGATGAACTAAACCTTGCTCCTGAATTTTTATCAGAACTAGAAGCATCTAACAATTCACCTATAAAAATCATTATATCCATGCAGAATGATAAAAAAGCCATACTAAATAAATTTACCCTCCTAAATAAATTAATTGAGCAAGCACAAGTATCTTTTAGCAAAAATCCCGAAGCAGAACAACTGAAAGCCATTGCTCATGATTCCCAAGTCATGAAAAAATTTATTTTTAACATTGACTTAAAAGATTTATATCAAATGTTTTCCCAACTTATTAATGGATAATAAAAATCATGTCTCAAAGTGAATATAGTGATAGACAAGAGCTAGAAAACGAAGTAAAAGATTATTCTAGAGAAATTGAAACATTAGGAGAACGACAAAAAGACCACCAAGAAGATTTAGAAAATCTGCAAGAAAGACTGCAAAAACTAAAAATGAGTAAAGGCGTTTATAGCGATTCCGACAACGAATTACATTCTGCAATGGAAAC
>JBCBQE010001182.1:0-2003 GCA_039820385.1 Cyanobacteria bacterium J06635_10 | reverse complement strand
TTGCAAAGCTTCAATCAGCTGCCGCGCTTGCTTGAGTTTTTCTGATTTGTTCGGCAATTCTTTATTTAAAGACGTATTATTAGAAGATTGTAAAAGTAAATCAACAAGCTCTCGATAAACTGGCTCTACACTTTCTCGGAATGAAAATTGAATATCGGGATTAATTGCTACTAAGTTCTCCCGTAAAGTTTCGAGGGTAGTAATTGCTCCGGTATAGTATAATCTTGAATTTTCTACATCTCCTTGCTTTTTGTACAAACGCCCCATTTGCCATTTCCACTGATAAGAAATTTCTGAAGCGCTAATATTATCAGCTATAACTAAAGCTTCTTTTGTCAGTTTTAGGGCAGGTACGAGTTCTTGATTTTCTTTTTCGTAGTACCATTTCCCTAGAGTACCAAGAGCATAAGATTCGGCTCGTTTGTCTTGTAATTGTCGTGCTTGTTGAAGAGCAGTATCTAAAATTTGGTATGCATCTTGCTTGTTTTTTTCTACTTCAGAGTCAATTAAGCTGCGAGCAAAGTTAATTTTTGCATTCACTACTACTCGCGTCATGGGTAATTGCTTAATTGTTGATTTGATATTTCTTGACAAAATCGATGTATCGCCTAATTTATTCTTGCCCAATTCCTTGTTTTTTACTAGCAATCTTAGTTGATTTAATTGAGCTTGCAAGCGGATAATGGGTTCAGTTGTTTCAGTTTCTGCCTCTTTGTAAAAATCTAAAGCTTTTTGTAATTCCTCTAAAGCACCTGTCTTGTTGTCTAGACTCAATAATACTTCGCTCTGAGCGCTTGCCATGTTGCCCAGACTAAATAATGCTTCGCTGACATCTTTTTCTAAAGATAAGGATTTTGCGATCGCATAACTTAGCTGTAATATATCTTCAGATCTTTTTAAATCACCAGCTATTTGCAAAACATTACCAAGTTTACGCAATCCAACTGCTTTTAATCGGGAATCTTTTTGTTTTATCAGGTTGTCTTTGACTTCCTTTAACAGTTTTTCGGATTGACGAAAACGCCCCAAAGCCTGTAAAGCTTGTGCGGAGTTAATACGACTGCGATTGAATGCAGCATCTGAACCCAATTTTTGATAAATATCAGCGGCTTGATCCCAACTAGTTGATGCTGCATTTGGCTTCCCCTGCATAAATTGCATCCGCCCTTGCACCTCTAAAACTTGTGCCAAAATTTGAGAATTTTTTGCGGAATTCTCCAAATTATTTAATAAATCTAGACTTTTATCAATGACTGTTTGTGCTTTTTCCCACGAACCAAGCTGCTGATAAGCTAAAGAAAGGTTAGTCAAGGCGATTGCTTGTTGCAAATTTTGACCGTTATTTTGATAGCGATTAGCTGCTTTTTGTAAAACTTCTACTGCCTCGGAAAACTGTCCTAAATCGTATAATTGTTTACCATATTCGATTAAATTACCTCTATTCTCACTTTGACTCGTAGAATGTTGTACGCTCCTAATCTGAGGGATTTTAGCAGCAACAACTGGTGATGTTACCGTACAAGCAAATGCAATTATCAGCGCCAGCAAAGGTTTACTTTTGCAAACCTTAAGCAAGCGCCGAAGAAAAGATGACCTATGCAATTTTTTCATGTTGTTTCCCTTTAATTAGCTAAAACATTTTATAATTCAAAATGTTCATTTACGATGAGATCTTCGCAACTTATTTGAACGCTAAACTGTTTTCCAGGCTCGCCTTTAAAAGGTTTTAACTGGATGAAGTTATCTTGAAGTCTCGAATTAACTTCCTGAAGTTTTTTACCTCCTTTAGATAGCAAAAGTAATTGAATATTTTCGGTGACAAACCTTTCTCTATTGGTGGGGTATAGCTGGATTAAAACATTTATTTTATCTTGGGGATCCGGCAATACATTTACTAACAGCGCCACCTTTTGATTACCTAACTGAATGCCTAAATCGATAATTTTTGCTCTTTTGGTACCTTGCGCCATATTCCTGGTACTAAAAGCCAAATTTAATTCTGG
>JBCBQE010001181.1:0-2007 GCA_039820385.1 Cyanobacteria bacterium J06635_10 | reverse complement strand
TGTATCTTCAAGTTTATCCGCTATATCTTCCGCAGCATTTTTGGTTCTACCAATGTCTTCCTTTGCTCTTCCTTGAGCTTGCTTTGCTAAACCTTTTGCTTGTCCGCTTACTTTTCCTAAATTTTGTTCGATATTACCTACAGTCTGCTCTGTTAAACCTTCAATTCTATCGCTAGTTCCAGCCCCTAAAACTGTATCAACATCATTCTGAGCTTTTTCTCCAACATTGTTGTTTTCATTGAAGTCAAAAGCAATTAACTGTGAGTAAGACTGTGTATCTAAACCCCGAGCATCGACGGAATGATTGATATCTGTAAATACACCCAACCAACTAACAGTTAATATCAACAGACCACAAAACATGGATAGTAAGTGTTTTTTTCGATTTTTCATGAGATATCTCCAATTAACTAAAAATTCATTAACTAAAATAAATTTTATAAAATTAGCAACAATTATTACATCAACCTTTAGTTAAGCATTATTTAATTATTGCAAATCAAAAGTCAGACTAAAGTTATTTGTACAAGTAACTAATCTAATCCTATAGATAGATAAGATAGATAAAAAATATTTTAGATAGCAGTTAATATAGATGTTTATGTCATGCACTAACCTTAGCATTGTGACAATCGCGTCAGTCTTGAACCAATTATCTGCAAGGTACAAGATATGAATATTGTTATTCTTCTTCTATTTCTAATTGTTCTGATTCCACTCTATCCCTGATACTAACAGCATATTCTTTCGTTTTAATCGCCAATGGGAAAGGAAATGGTAGAGTATTGAAATCTGAGTAATAAGGATAGCTATACACCAAACACTGAGCAAAGCTGAATATAGCTGAACTAAGCGTGTAGATATAGCCAGACTCTTTGTTAAGCGGGTCATGATACCTTTGGGTGCTTTCGGGCCCTAAGCTCTATCGCTAGTGATTAAACAGGTCTATTTGGTTAAGCCAGTGTTGCTAGCACCACAAGCCCATTTAACCTTGTCGTTCGCGTAGCGTCTCCCTTGGGGAGATGGATAACTTTACCCGTGAAAACGGAGGATGAAAGCGCTTATTTATTTAAGCGCTTTCGTCATTATCAAGAGTAATGTTTCGGCAAAAGTCAGGGATTTTCAGTTTTTTACAGATAATCGCCTACTTTGAGGCATACCGATCGCGTAAGTTATGAACAAACTTAACGAGTATATCCTGTTCGATACCTGAATTGTAAACAATAACTATTTCTAGGGGTTTGCGATTAGCTGCTGGTTTATTCCCATCATCCAAACGTGACTCAGCTTTTTTTAGTACTCCTTGTTCTGTATTTAAGGCTTTCCTAATACTTAAATATATATTTTGCTGCGAATCGTCGCATAAATCGTTCCATTTAAAAATACCGCTACTTTTGCTACCTGGTGAATCTTTGACAATAGTTACTGGTACTTCGTTTCGATTTGATTCTCTTAAACGTACAATCGATAAACGTTGTTTTTCTGATGATGTGAATTTATATTCCCGTTCTAATTCACTGGGAAGGTTTTCATGCATATGTTGGTACATTGGGATTTTGTAGCCATGTTAATAACCTACGAGCATTTTGTGCTTCTGCCATGTTATTATCGCGAATTAAGGGTTTAATTGCTCCTGGTTTTAGCTTTATATTTTGATAATATTGATTCAAACAACTATTAATGACTTCCGTTTCATTGTAGCTACCATTAATAACTAATATTCGAGAGCGATCGCACCAGTTTTGTTTGTCTTCTATTTCTTTTTCTGCTAGTTCTTGAAATATTGAATCGAGAAAACTTTTAGTTCTTCCTGGAGCATTGCATATTGCTTTCACAATTTCTGCATCTGCCTTTTTCCGATTATCTGGGAATTGCTGAAAGTGAATTTTATTTTGCTCCTCGACAAGTAAATGGTAAATATATTCGGATATCAGGGCTATTACCAGATAATCGGAAAAAGGCAGATGCAGAAATTGTGAAAGCAATATGCAATGCTCCAGGAAGAAC
>JBCBQE010001180.1:0-2009 GCA_039820385.1 Cyanobacteria bacterium J06635_10 | reverse complement strand
TTTCAGTTCTGATGGTAAATTTGTATTGTCAGGTGCTTTTGATGGAACTTTAAAATATTGGGATATTAATACTGGTAAATGTTTGCATACATTTGAAGATGATGCTGACGTATATTCAGTTTGTCTCTCCCACGATAATCGCTTTGCTATATCGGGTAACGCGAATGCAACTCTGAAAATTTGGGATATCAATACTGGTAAATGTTTAGAAGTATTTGAAGAACATACAGATGTTGTTTCTTCTGTAGCTATGACTGAAGATAACCACTATGCTGTATCTGCAAGTGGCGATGAAACAATTAAGCTGTGGAAATTAGATTTACCAGATATCAAGCAATCTACATCTGAAAAGAAAGTTATTCATAATCCTCCCGAAATACCGACAAATTATTGGAAGTTAGTAGCCTTAATACTATTACCTTTAATAATTTTATCATTCGGTTTTATGTTTTGGGAACGGTTTATTTCCGGGAAGTATGTAGCCGATACAACACCTCCACAAACAACAGAAGAAATTTGCGATAGAGCGATCGCGAAAGCTCATGCAGGTATTCAAAATTACAAAAACTATAGAAAGGACAATAAAAATATTAGTTCAAATGCAATATTGCAATTGAAGCAAACTCTTGATGAATTAGAGAAACAATATCAAGAGAACGAGCAACCAGATTGTTTAGAAGAAAATTTAGGTAGAATAATGCATATTTATGCTATTGAAGTATTAGCTTCTAGCGGTCAAAAACAAGAAGCTATTGATTTACTTAATAAAGTTCCTGACAGCTATAGTAATATTGGAGCAGTAAAAGAAAGACTAAATAAGTGGTAACTTAAAAATAATCAAGTATAACTTAAACGAAGGAAGAGCCGAAGTTGGAAGAAGGAAGAAGTTTGGAATATCTATGGGGATTTAAACCCCAACCCAATTCTTTCACCTTTGAGCGGTGGGGAATTAAACCCATATGTTTAAGTTAAATATAGAATCAGTTATTTTACTTAATATATTTATGTAGCAATTAATGAAATAATAGATGCATTTATTACATCGACCGAATAAATTTAGATTTTGGATTTTGTGTAAAGTAGACTCGAAATTAGTCGGCGGTAAACGGCATAATGTTAAACACATGCCCTCTTGTAGAATACCCGTTTATCATTTGCGGCTGAGCGCGGCTCAGATGTTCTCATTCCTCCCAGGGGTTTTATAGAGTAGGGTAGGGTTCTACCAAACTTTCCGACTAGAGATTTTAGATTTTGCTCTCAAGCAAGATGGTTTCGACTACAGAACAAATCTTCAATCCAAAATCAATTGACGGGTACCCTGCCAAATTTTTTTCTCCTTAAAAAAAATCTCATGGGAACCCTTGAACGATTATTTTCCGTCATAATTAAAGATGAAATTTGCGAATCGCGGGCTGTTTTTTATTATTGGTTTAATTGTACTGGTAGTTTTTGGTTACGGGGGCTATCAACTTGGGCGCTATATTTTGCGGGAGCGTACGGCAGATAATTTGGTAAATACAGAAGCCGAAAAGGACGAAAAAGTAAAAATGACTTTAGGTAATTTTCGGGAACTTGAAGGTACACCTTATTTAATGGCACCTGTTAATTCTCAACAGAATTATCGTCAAAATTATTACGACAAGCAAGCGTCAAGTATTCGTAACTATTTGTTTCTCAACGCAAATGATAAATCAGCACGGCGATTAGTTCCGAGAAATAACTTTTTGTTTATTAACGCCCAAGAAGTAGTTTTAAAAAGGCGTGAAGATAAAATTGTCCGAGGAATATGGTATGAAGTGGTTAAAGCTGATAGCAATAATGATAAACGTTTAAGTGATAAAGATAAAAAAATTATCGCCGTTTCTGATGTTTCGGGAAGCGATTATACGGAAGTAATAGATGAGGTAGATAGAGTATTGGGTTCGCATCAAAAGAATTCCACCACTCTGTTAATATTTTATGAATTGGATAATAGAGAATATGTCGGTGAAATTAAAGTACGTCTACGA
>JBCBQE010001179.1:0-2011 GCA_039820385.1 Cyanobacteria bacterium J06635_10 | reverse complement strand
GGTCGTTTGATCTTCCAATACGCTTCCTTCAACAACAGCCGTAGCTTACACTTCTTCTTAGCTGCTTGGCCTGTAGTCGGAATCTGGTTTACCGCTTTAGGTGTAAGCACCATGGCTTTCAACTTGAACGGTTTCAACTTCAACCAGTCTGTAATCGATTCTAGCGGTAGAGTTGTAAATACCTGGGCTGACGTATTGAACAGAGCTAACTTGGGTATGGAAGTAATGCACGAGCGCAACGCTCACAACTTCCCCTTAGACTTAGCTGCTGGTGAAACTGCTCCTGTTGCAGTAAGCGCTCCCGCAATCAACGGTTAATAATTTAATATCTGGAGACGTAATGTATTACGTCTCTACATTATAAAAAATGCCTTCCGAGAAATCGGGAGGCATTTTTTATTGGTTCGTAGTTGCGATTTATCGCTATTAAGTCTATTTTTGCTTTTGTTAGATTAGTATTTTTTAAATTTACATTTGTAAAACTAACAAACTCAAGCTTTGCTTCACCTTCTTTAAACCTGTTCATATCTAATAATAACTAGATATTTGCCAAGTAGGCATCGGTGACACCTTTTGATGCGGAACCTCCCCGCGATTAAGACCTCATAAGTCCTGGCAAACCAGGTTCGGAAGTGGTGTTCCCTCCTTTAGACTTAAGCGACTTGCGTCGTTTGAGCTTCAGGGAGCTTTTAAAGACCTCCTCAACGGTACTTATAAAGGAATTGGGCATGACGTAGAAAATATTCCACCGCCCCGAATGTATTAGTATCAATCCATCTGGTTGTCTAATACTTTTGTATTGTACCACACAAAAATAGAGTGAGAACTTTAATTCTAAAAACTAGGTATTGCCCACATTTGAACAGTTTTTGACAGAAAAATTATGCCAGGAATCGCACGTTTATCAACTAATGTACGATATTGCTTTTGCTCTCGTTCGGTAATATTCAACCCTTGATAACCAGCAGTCGATAAACCATAAGAAAATTACTTATCTTCCCACTCACCCAAAAACGCAAAAGCAGCCCAATAATAAGGATTGCGCCATTTTTCATCTTTCCACATCTTCAATTGTGTCGCTCTCAAAGCCTGATTCGCTGACTTGCCATTCTGCAACATCTGCTTATAAAACTCTTGCATAAATACTGCCGTACCTTCATCGCTAACCTGCCACAGCGACACTACCAAACGCTCCGCACCTGCATACATCAATCCTCTTGTCAACCCTACCAATCCTTCTCCTTGAATTTCTTTACCTAAACCAGTTTCGCAAGCACTCAACACAATTAAATCTGCGGGATAATCGAGATTAAATAAATCTCCTAAGCGTAAATATCCGCGAATATCTTGACCTTGTTTATTTACCAAAGAAAGCACGATACCAGATAGCTCTGGATTTGCATCGTTAACAAACCCGTGAGTAGCAAAATGTAAGATACGGTATTGATTGAGTTTGCTGCTCGTAGCCCAATTATAGTTAGCATCAAAATCAAAAACATGAAGGCGATCGCGAAGCGCATGCCCTTCGGGCTTATCGCTATTTGGTACGAGTTGCAAAAGTGTCTCTGCTTCTGTGCGTGTACCATGAAGTCGCAACCAACCCTGACGATTAAAGATATCCGCAGAACGTTTGAGAGCAGAGCGTTCTAATTCTAATTCCAAAGAATTTTGGTTGTTTAACTGCTTATTTCTAGCTTCAGCAACTCGTGTGTCGGTAGCGGTGAATACCGGATCGGCAAGGATAGCTAAAGCTTTGGGTGCGTGTTTACGATTTGCGGTTTCTTGACGTTGGATTGCAATGGTTGACGCTGAAGGTAGGTTAACAACTTCGTGGTTGATTAGAAGCGGTTGGTAATTAATTTTGTTTTGTGGTGAATTTTCGTTTTCACAAACATTAATACCACCAGTATTGTTACAGAAAGAATTATTTTTCTCTCCCCCTGCTTCCCCTGCTTCCCCCTCTCCCCCCTCTACCCCCTCTACCCCCTCTCCCAAAGGATCAGCCAAAGCA
>JBCBQE010001178.1:1717-2014 GCA_039820385.1 Cyanobacteria bacterium J06635_10 | reverse complement strand
ATACTTTAATCCGTTTGTTAAGAGTCGGGTTTATTGATGTTATCAAAAAATTGTCGCAGGCGGTAGGGAGGCGAGAGAGGTAGATGGGGGACGGGGATTTATCAATATACAGGTCCTATTTTCTTATCGGAATTTCTGACAATTGCAACCCAAAAATACGTTTTTAAATGTTTTTAAATTAAGAATATTTACTCGAAAATATCAACCGAACAATAATTATATTCACAATTTATTTAAACAGTAGAATTTTTACCTAAAACCCTCATACACAAATAAATTACTCTAGATAAAAACTCT
>JBCBQE010001178.1:0-1707 GCA_039820385.1 Cyanobacteria bacterium J06635_10 | reverse complement strand
TTATAATTTCTTTTGTTGCGTTGCCGGAATCATACCAAATTAATCTGTATATATTGATATCATGTTCTATGTAATATATAGTGTTACGTCGAACATAAGAAATAATACCCAAGGAGAAAGAATGGCAGATTCTGCATATTCGCGGTTGAAACCTTATCTAGCTTCCAATGCAATTGTAGATTGGCAGACAGGTGATATTCCAAGCTGTCCAATCCCAGTTTTTACAAAGGGTATGCATGCTAACAGTTACTTTTTCGGACATCCCAAATGGGGTAAAGAGTATTTTGAAGATAGTCATCGTAGTGAACCTTTTCAGGATCGATGGAATGCAGTAATGGGTAGTTGGGATGACAAGGTAGTAGTTGATATCGGTTGCGGTCCTGGTAATGTCTATGCAACCGTAGGTGGTTCGCCTAAATTGTTGATTGGGGTTGATGTTTCACCCGGTGCTCTTCAGATGGCTCGTGAAGTTGGCTATACACCAATTTTGGCTGATGCTCATCACCTCCCATTCGTAGATGGATTCGCTGATATTGTAGTTGCAAATGCTACTGTTCATCACTGCGATGATATGAGTAGAATTTTGACAGAAGCAGCGCGTTTAGTGCGTCCTGGTGGATTATTATTCACCGATCAAGATACCCAGCTTACTGCTTGGGATTTTAAAGGGATGGGTTTATTTCTACGAGATATTCGATTCCCTTTGTATCGTCTCCTTGGCAGCAAGCATCATATTCCTTATGAGGAAAGACACGCACGCTGGAAAACAGAGGTTCACAACCAAAGACCAGGGGATGGTATCACTCCAGAAGTTTATTATAAGGCTCTCGAACCATTAGGTTTTGAAGTGAAATTGTATCCTCACAATCACAATTTAGGTCGTGAGGTGCTTGAAGGTAACAATGGTCGGAGTTCTTGGAGATTGAGATTAAGTCAGAAATTATCAGGTATAAATCCTGACGCACCAGAAGGAGCACAATCGATAATGTGTATCGCTAGACGTAAAAATTAGTTCAAAGTCTGTTGTTAGTCAAAGTATTGCATCACCTTAAAAAATGATGGCATTAACTAAAACTATTTGTCTGTTTGAGTGGAAATTTCAGGGAAGCCATCGGGAAATAAAAATTCATCTCAGCTTGCTTTCTCAGATTTGAAGTAAAAGGAAATTGTCACAACTTGGAAGTTATTACATGAGCCTACAAGCAGGTGTTTTCGCGATGCAGTATTTTTGCTGCCGTCACGCCGCGTTTTGCCTCTCCTAGGGTTATTAAGAGTCGTGTAAATTCTATCTATTTTCTATCTGAGAAGACAACTTGGGATGAATTTTTTTTCAGTTATTCAATTTTTGCGATCAAATACAAAGCTCAAGAATTCAAGATATAAAAGACACGAGTTTAAGAGTTTATAAAAATGTACTTCAATAGCACCTGTAAATCATTCAGAGGTTGATTACGGGGGTTTAAATACAGGTTAATAGATAATAAAATATATATTTTTCAAATCCCTATTTTATTAGGGTTTTTTTGTTACTCCCTTTACAGTATTTTTCTAGGGAAGATTAAAAATAAAGGCGAATATTATACATAACTTACGCAATTGTCACAAGACTCGGGTGGTGCCGTACACTGATTGTCTTATTATTGCGTTATAAATTAGTGAGTGTACGAGCAACGGCAATAAAGTGGGAAGAAAATCTACACCACTTTT
>JBCBQE010001177.1:0-2016 GCA_039820385.1 Cyanobacteria bacterium J06635_10 | reverse complement strand
ATTAATTTCAAGATAGCTTCAGCAAGTTGCATCGGCTCATCAGGATTGATTAATAAGGCTGCATCTCCTGCAACTTCTGGTAAGGATGAAGTATTAGAAGTCACAACTGGAGCGCCTAGAGTCATTGCTTCTAGTACAGGTAAACCAAATCCTTCATAGTGAGAAGGATAAACAAATACATCTGCTTTTGCATAAAATAGGGCTACTAATTCATCTGATAAATAATCAAGATGATGAATTTGGCTTGTAAAAGGCGAGTTTTCAATCGCTGTAAATATTGGTTTATAATGCCATCCTTTTCTACCAATTAATACTAAAACAATCAAATATTACTTGATTACGGGAAGCTAGTTGCTGGCATAGTCTTAATTCTTCATCACTATTACCTGAACCAATTGAAGCAATTCTAATAATGTCATCGGATTGAGAAGAATATTGATTTATTTCATGCACGCAAAAATCTCTAAAATTACTGAATCCGATTATTTCTTCAATTATATTTCCAAGATATTTATTCGATATGTAGTGAAATGATTGAGGTAAATCATGAATATTTTCTACTTGATTGTAATTTTCTATTTCCTGTTCTAATCTTTTCTTATAGTCATCATTTTCCTTTTCATTAATGTTTTCATTAATATTTTCATCCATTTGATGTTCATTTATATTCTGATCAATATCTGAATTGGGATGATTATCTACATTACCAATTAAATTATTAAGCCAGCGCTTCATATTTTCCTCCTTATTTATGAAGTTAATGAACTAAAAAAATGCTTAATGATTATAAATTCAAGCAAGACTGCCCATGATAGCTTTGATTTTCCCCTCTACACTTGTTGGAGTATAATGCTTAATTTTAGAAAGAGAATTTTTAGAAATCACATTCCATAAATCTTTGTTTTCATATATCGATAAGATACCTTTTGCGATATCATCAGATTTGTCAGCGATCAAAACATCAAATTTGTCAGTTAATCCTATACCTTCTGCACCGATAGAAGTTGTCACTGTGGGTAAACCATAAGAAAGACTATGACCAATTTTTCCCTTCATACCAGCACCGTATCTTAAAGGTGCTATAAAAACGCGACTCTTAAGAAAATAAGATTCTACATCTTGAATATATCCAGGAACTTGAATCCTGCGATCGCTTGCTAAATCTTTAACTTCTCGTGGTGGATTACTTCCTAATAAAGTAATTTTGACTTGAGGTTCTTTTTGCCAAATTAGAGGCATAATTTCCTTACACAACCAAATTACTGCATCCACGTTTGGTGTATGATTATAGCCACCAATAAACAATAAGCCACTCCTCTGCTCAAAATCTGGAAAATCTCCTTGATATTGGTGGTGTATATTTGGTACAACCATAACATTGCTTATATCGAAATCTTCTAAAATATTTTTCTCTACACCTGTAACAACAACTGTTGCATCAGCTGTTTTTGCCATATTTAATTCCATGTCTCTCATTTTTTGCCAAGATACAAAACTAGGATCATTTTTGCTCTGGGGTATCAATTCTTCTTGTCTTTGCATACGTAAAAAATGCAAGTCAACAGTATCATAAATTATTCTGATAAGACTATTTTGATTAATGATATTTATGTACTTACTGCATAAATCAGGTCGGGATACCCAAGCTATATCGATTATTTCTAACCGTTTAATTATTTGTTCTTCTAAACTTGGTTGCTGATGAGTCCCATACAGTACTTCTACACCAATATTTTGTAATTCTGATGTGTAGGGTTGTTGAGGAAAACCATTATCTGGTACAAAAATCACAAAATAATCTAGTTTAAGGAAAATTTTAATCAGATTAAACAGCCTGCAAGATCCTGACTCTTTATCATGCAAAGGAACATAGGAATCTATAACTAGAATAGTTTTTTGTCCTTGTAATCTTCTCGCTCCCAACTCTACATTCTCTGGTTCAGAACTCAAGTGATACTGTAATTGTTCTTGCCATTTGAACAAAAATTTATCACGGTTAATTTTTTGATAGCTTTT
>JBCBQE010001176.1:0-2016 GCA_039820385.1 Cyanobacteria bacterium J06635_10 | reverse complement strand
TTCAAGGCATTGCTACGTCTTCAAGGCATTGCTACGTCTTCAAGGCATTGCTACGTCTTCAAGGCATTGCTACGTCTTCAAGGCATTGCTACGTCTGTTTCAGTATGAACTTACGCAATTTTCACAATACACGGATGGTGCCGTACACTCATTCCCTTATTAACACGTTCAAATTAACTTTAAGTATCACGCACCCTACAAGAAATAAGAAATCAGGTTTTCATATTTCGAGAATTGCAAAGCAACGCCGAAAAAATTTTAGATGTTCGATTAAATCATCAATAGTTGAGGGGTGCCTAAATTAATTTATGAGAGAAATCTCGGCATTGTTGAATGAGCAGGAATTCCCGTACCACAAGAGTTTATTTTTAATTTTTCTCAATACTCAAATAGAGGTTGTATTCACCTTTGCTGCACGAATCTAACCAATTTTGTATATATAATCAGCATTTAATTAATCCCGACAAAAATTATCGGGATTGTTTGACTAGGTAATTTAGGCGTGTTAGTATCAGCCGACAGTTGACAGTTAACAGGTTCAAAGCGGGAGAAATACCAAATGCAAGCGGCAACAACCATCCAAAACCAAAGCCATACTCAAACTTTTCATTCTTTGAAATGTAAAGAATGCGGTGCAGAGTATGAACTTGAAGCTAAAAACGTGTGCGATTTGTGCTTCGGTCCTTTGGAAGTAAAGTATGATTACACCAACTTGCGTCAAACTATTACTCGTGAAACTATTGAAGCCGGGCCAAATTCCATATGGCGCTATCGTCAATTTTTACCTGTAACTAGCGAAAACCCCATTGATGTGGGAACTGGTATGACTCCCTTGCTTCGTTCCCATCGTTTAGCTCGTCGCTTGGGTTTAAAGAAACTATATATAAAAAATGATGCCGTTAATATGCCCACCCTTAGCTTCAAAGATAGGGTGGTATCTGTCGCTTTGACTCGTGCAAAGGAATTGGGTTTCACCACCGTATCCTGTGCGAGCACTGGTAACTTAGCAAATTCTACCGCCGCGATCGCAGCTCATGCTGGTTTAGATTGTTGTGTGTTTATACCGGCAGATTTAGAAGCAGGAAAAATTTTAGGAAGTCTCATTTATAGCCCGACTTTAATGGCAGTTAAGGGTAATTACGACCAAGTAAACCGTCTCTGTTCGGAAGTTGCCAATACCCACGGATGGGGCTTTGTCAATATTAATTTGCGTCCTTATTATTCCGAAGGTTCCAAAACATTAGGATTTGAAGTAGCCGAACAACTAGGTTGGGAATTACCAGATCATATTGTGGCACCTTTGGCAAGCGGTTCATTATTTAGCAAAATTTATAAAGGCTTCAACGAATTTGTTGAAGTTGGTTTAGTAAAAGATAAAAAAGTTCGATTCAGCGGCGCACAAGCAGAAGGATGCTCCCCCATCGCCAAAGCATTTAAAGAAGGGCGTGACTTCATTCAGCCAGAAAAGCCCAATACCATAGCCAAATCAATAGCCATTGGAAATCCAGCAGATGGTATTTATGCAGTAGAAATAGCAAACAAAACCAACGGTAATATAGAATCAGTCACCGACGCAGAAATTATCGAAGGCATGAAACTGCTCGCCGAAACCGAAGGTATATTTACAGAGACTGCTGGCGGTACAACAATTGCCGTATTGAAGAAATTAGTAGAAGCAGGTAAAATTGACCCAGAAGAAACCACCGTCGCTTACATTACAGGCAACGGTTTAAAAACCCAAGAAGCGGTACAAGGCTATGTTAGCGAACCTTTGACAATCGACGCAAAACTCGATAGCTTTGAATCAGCCCTAGAACGCTCTCGCACCCTCGAACGTTTAGAATGGCAGCAAGTATTAGTTTAATTAAGGGTATTGAGTTAGGAGCTCGCGGAGTTAAGAGTGAGGAGTTATGAGTTAGGAATTAATAATAAAAATCTCTACCCCCTCTCCCCCATCTCCCCCGCGTTGTAGCAACTGGCGTTCCGTTGTAGGAAGTGGCGTGGGGGAGATGGGGG
>JBCBQE010001175.1:0-2018 GCA_039820385.1 Cyanobacteria bacterium J06635_10 | reverse complement strand
GTAATTGTCCTCAACTTAATAGTAGCAATAATTGGGATTTATCTCGCTGGGTACATAAACGTAAAGCCAAAGCTTGGAATAATCGTATTTCTGGTCCAATTACTGTGCGATCGCTACTGGATTTTTCTTGCACTAACATTTGTGAATCTAGTCCAATATTTTGTAACCCTTTATGTAAGCGATATGCAGCACGAGCCGCGCCACCACTAGTATCATGTGTACTTAAATGTAAAATTTTCATTTATTTTCTCTCTTTTAGATTCATTAGTATCAAATTTATGCCAGACTATGTAATGTTTTTCTTCTTAATCTGTGATTTTCCATTGTTAAAGTTAGAGAAGTTGTGAAATACATCAAGCAATTCCAGCTAGGAGTTAATAATCTAGCCTCAGAAATATTAACGATAATTATGATAGCTAACATTTGCATTGGTAAATAGTCTTCTACTTTTTTCGCTACTAATACAACTCGATAAAGTGCCATAGTAAATAAGCGAATAAAACCAATAATAAAAATTAAGAAACCGGCAAGTCCTAAATCAAGCATTATTTCTAAAAAGCCATTATGAGAATTACTTGCCCATTCGTGAGTCAATCTGATATTAGAAGCAAATGGACTATCCCAAAACCCTGCATATCCATAACCAAATAAAGGTCTTTCTAGAATTTTGGTTAATACAGGTTCCCATAAGTCAGTACGTCCATTCAAAGTCAGATCTTTACCGGATGTACCGATTATAGTTTCTGCATTACTAATAATTAATATTGAAGTACTAATTAATAATATTAAAACAAAACTAATCGCGATCGTTTGTAATTTATAATTATTGTTATTACTAATTTTATATAAAGGTAAAAGAGATATCATTGTGACAACAATCATTAATGAAGTTGTAGAGCGCGACAGAATAATTAGACAAATAGATAATCCAAATAATGCCAACCGTAGCCAGCGAAATCTAGACTCACTTAGAGCTAAATGTAAAAAAACTCCTGCACTCCAAGCCATCATGTATCCCAATTCATTTTTATGCCCGAAAATTCCACTCCACATGCCAGCTAATTCTGGTGCTGTGTGAATTCCTCCAAAACTAGGTATTAAGGGAAAAATTATTGATAAAACTGCTGTTGTTCCCAGTGCAAAAGCGATGAACCTAATTTGTTCTTTGAAGGTGTAGCGCATCGCTAGATAAACAGCTAGCAAATATATTCTAATTATACCTCGTATGTAATTTAAGCTGGAAGCCATATCTCCCGACCATAATAGAGAAAATACAATCAGTATTAATAGTAATATTTGAAATATACCTTTAGAACCAACATATATAAATCCTTTCCAGTAGTTTGCAATTAAAGGAAATAATATTAAATATGACAACGGATTTAATGATTTAGCTACAAATGCACCTCCCAAAGGATTTCCAGAAATTTCATGGGCGGGTTTGATTGCAAAGGCTCCTACTGCAATTAGTATTAGTATAAGGGTAGCAAGTTTTTCAATACGCTCTATTTTCAATTTATTACCTCAGTTTATTAGATATTTCACAATACTTAAGTAGGTGAGCAGGAAAAATTATCGTTATTACAAGGTAGTAGTGAATAGTGGATAGTGAGTAGGAATAGCCTTTTAAGTGAATTTACATTCTTGTACTTGCCGTTAAGTTTATTTATGACTAAATACTTATCAATGTACGATTAATTTGTTTTCCACAAGTATTTTCTTCAATTTCTGTTTCAAAATATCTAATCTAGTTGCATGATATACAGTATTTTGAATAAATTTATCTGCTTGTAAATTCCTGACTATATAAGGTGGATGTTTTAACGGAAACTCCATATTATCTGTGGGAAGATTGATAAATGAAAAATCTTGAGAAGAATTAAAATTAGTTGAGTCAGCACCAACACCGACATTCTGAATTAAATTGACATTGGGAATAATATTTAATCCCCCTTGCATCCAACAAGCAAATGTCCATTGATAATCCCAGGTGATACCTGTAGGATTTTCATAAATGG
>JBCBQE010001174.1:0-2026 GCA_039820385.1 Cyanobacteria bacterium J06635_10 | reverse complement strand
TACTACCTGATTAATTTCTGCTGCGATGTGATGGCGAAAATCGTTTCCTACTTGTTGTAATTGTCGATCGAGATGTTGCAATTCCTGGGCTTTCATCGCCTCAATTTCTTGCGGTTGACTGTCTAACTCCCGCTCTATACTCTGATAGTATTTCTTGAGTTGAATACAAACATCTTCTAAATCTTCAGCCAGATTTTTAAACAACTGAGGACGTTTTTCTTGGGTAAGATAGCGAGTAATAGCTGTTTTAAATTCCTCAACACCGCTATCTTGAATCAGTTGATTAACTAATAAGTTTCCCTGCTCTGATAAAATTCTCACATAATTTTGATTCTGAGTTTGAAAATTATATACACAAATCCGAAATTTATCGGCAGATAATTTACCAGAAGCTGTACAGTAACGGAGAAACTCGTAAACAAACTGTGGCGTTTCTTCTTCCAATTCTGTTTGATTACTTGTTTGATTAATCTTACCGGCAAAAATAGAATCTAAACCAAACCGATTTTTCTCGCTTGTTTGTTTAATCTGACTGCCGTAAAATCCTAACAATCCACTAGTTTTAAAAATCCTGCTGCCATCCTGAAACTGAGTGCTAATTAAATTATCCAGTCTTTGCCTCAAGTCGGTATTGTACCAACTTTCATCAATACGATTAAAAACATAAAAAACTCTATCCCTGATTCCTGGGTTATTGCGAATCTCTTCTAAAAGTTGAGTTTCAGCTTTCGTCATATCACCCATTGACGCGGGTTTTAAGACACATACCACTGCAGAAGTATCGGGATGTTGAATTTTTGCATAAGTTAACTGCGCATCTTTTTCTACTGGCGCATCAATACCAGGCGTGTCGATAATTACGTTTCCATCCTGTAATAGGGGATGATTACAGTAATATTCAATCCGCTTTAAAACGGCACTGTTACTTCCCCGACGGGCATATCCAGCAGCTTCCTTGAGGTTATGAAAATTAAACTCCTCCATGGAATAGATAGCGTTATTTACGGTATGAATGTGCTCGCGGTTTTCCACATATCCCGATAACAATAAATTTAACGCTTTCGCTTGCTTAGCACGCTCGGATTTGCTCTCACCTCCCTCGGAAAGGATAATAGCTTCACATCCTTGAGACAGCAGGTTAATTGCCTCTTCTCCATCGATATTTTCAACTTTATGCAATCCCAACTGCTCGCATAAAGAAAATACTTGCTCTCTAACTTCTGCTTCACTCAAAAACGTGAGAACAACTCGTTCATTCTCGGGATGTGCATACTCTATTTTACATTCTGTACCAGTAGCATGTCCTTCTGCACTGTACAGCAATTCCCGCTCTAACAGCGCATTAATTAACATTGATTTACCCGCACTAAATGCACCCGCAAACACGATTTCAAACTTGGGAGAGATTGCTTTTCTCAAGGAAGTTTGAGTTGGGGAAATGTCACAAGAACTTAATGACGGTTCTTGCTGTAAAAGTTGTAAAATAGAGTCTACTTGTTCTTTTAGATTTTCGCATTGAGGCAGCAGTTCTGCCATATGTAGCATCCCGATAACTTTAACTAGAAGCTTTTGCGTACATTTTAAAAATGTTTTTTTATATACGCTTCCGTAATATTACCGATCATATTTCTCATTTATAAGGGAAGTTTAACTTTCTATCTATAATTTTCTTTTGTAGGTAAAATAACCATAAAGTGGAATTAAAACTCATTAGATCGCCACGATCGATCTAATTCAGGGGCTTTACCCCTCTGAGCTTAAATTTACTTCATAAATCATCATTAATATACTTATATCGAATAAGAAATGAAAAGAATGTAGAGAGGTGATATATCACGTCTCTAAGAGGGTTTGCATTATCCAATAAATAAGTTTCATACATTATTGGGAGCAACTGCCTTCCTCAATTAACTATTAGCTATATAGTGAATAAATAATTAGCGAAATTTGGCGTTGCTGCAATTTTACTATGAATTGCATTTATATACATTTTGTCAAGGGCTCCCTAGATAATTTTTTTCTCCTA
>JBCBQE010001173.1:0-2029 GCA_039820385.1 Cyanobacteria bacterium J06635_10 | reverse complement strand
TCCTAAGTATTTTTACTCAGGATTTTTTTCCATGAGATTTAATCTAGCTTTAAGGTTTTGTATTCCGATTTATATTAACTTGATATTGAGTTGCAATCTCTGGTAGAAATCAAAAGTGAGAAGTCAAAAAAATCTAAATTCATACTTTAGACTTTTGAAAAACGATCCACAATTTGGTCTAATGGTGTACAGATACAAAGGTGTCACAAACTTTGCATTTCCGAAATCCTATCTGGTTAGGGTGTATTTAAAAAAACAAATCTAATTTAATCCCGAGAGGTGTATATTATGCAGTCGCGTCTCTCTCTAATTCTGTTTCCAATTTCCTTGCTAGCAAGTATATTTACTATGTTACCCATTGATAGAGTAACAGCCAATACATCATCATTTTTTGGAAAAATCAGTTTATCCCCAAGCCAAGAAGCTGTAAGAAAAACAGTCACAGGGCATACAGGTGGCTCTTACTCTTTGTCTACAATCAGTAAGCGCGATCGCCAAAGAAATTTATGTATTGGTTTCGCCGATCCTAAGCCTGACCATATTTTAGTTTTAGAGAAAGATTTCCCGAAACTAAACATAAAGGTTAATAGCGGTGGCAACGATACTACTTTATTAATAGTTGGCCCAAATAAGAAAACAGTCCGCTGTGGCGATGATACTGGCAAAAATAAAGACGCTAGTATCAAGGGTAAAAACTGGAAAGCTGGAACTTATAAAATCTGGGTAGGTAGCTTTAAAGCTGGATTAAGACGCAATTACAAACTTTCTTTGCAGCAATAGTTCAAAATTTCCGTACAAAAGAATTACAATAGAAAAAGAGTTAGGAGTTAGGATTTAGAAGTTTTGACTTTTGAATGCCAGAATTCTCCTCTCCTTGTTCTGCCATATTAAAATGTTTCGACATAGAACGGTAAGATAAACTGTATCTCGTGTAAAGGCTTTCCGAGGGTGCCAAATCGTGTTATCGACACTTATTACTGACTTTCGTATTATATTTGAACGCGACCCAGCGGCTCGTAACTGGTTAGAAGTATTATTCTGCTACCCCGGTTTGCAAGCCTTGCTAATGCATAGAATAGCCCGCTGGATGCGTAATGTAGGGATTCCTTTTCTTCCTCGTTTGACTTCCCATTTAGCACGCTTTTTGACTGGGATTGAAATTCACCCAGGAGCAACTATTGGTAAGGGTGTATTTATCGATCATGGTATGGGCGTAGTAATCGGTGAGACAGCAATTATCGGAGACTATGCGCTGATTTACCAAGGCGTTACTTTGGGTGGTACTGGAAAAGAAACAGGTAAACGCCATCCAACTTTAGGAGAATGCGTTGTTGTTGGTGCTGGTGCGAAAGTACTGGGAAATCTCCAAATTGGTAACAACGTGCGTATTGGCGCGGGTTCCGTTGTGTTGCGAGATGTACCGTCAGACTGTACTGTCGTAGGTGTTCCCGGTCGAATTGTCTATCGTTCTGGTGTTAAAGTTAACCCACTAGAACACGGGCGTTTACCAGATGCGGAAGCTCAAGCAATACGTGCTTTAGTAGATAGAATTGAGGAGTTAGAGCAACAAGTTGAGCAATTACAAGAAAAGCAGCAAAGGACTTCAGAGACTGTTGCCAGTGCAGCTTTTAGAGAAAATTATGGCATAAAATCTCACATTTTGAGTGAAGCACACTTGAGAGAAAATCATGCTCATCATACTCAATGTCGTTTGGAAGATAAAGCTATAGATGAATTTTTAGATGGCTCGGGGATTTGACAGTACCATGACAATGAACAATGAACAATGAACAATGAACAATTAACAACTGATAATTGATCATTGATCATTGATCATTGATCATTTCTACCCCCTCTACTCTCTCCTTAGCGTTGTGATAGGATAGTTTAAGCTGTCAAAAGCTTGTCCTTTACATCCCACAGAAGATGGGTAGGAGGAAATGAATGATTGGAAATATTTCTTTAACCACAGTTTTAATAGTCTTGAATTAAATAGTCCCGAAGAAGGTAATTACCGCATTTTTGCGCC
>JBCBQE010001172.1:0-2030 GCA_039820385.1 Cyanobacteria bacterium J06635_10 | reverse complement strand
CTGATGAATTAATAATTCATCAGAACCTGGTTTTACTGGTAAATCGCGGTATAAATCAAGACCAATATTTCTCGGCTTATAGCTTTTCAATTTTTTGAGAGCTTCAGCTAAAACCTTATCTGGAATGGGATACTGTCCAATTAGTTGTAAATCTGGTTCGTCAATAGTAATTATGACAACCCGAGAATCAATTCCTGGTGAAGGACGATTTTGCATAAATCGATCGAAAATACTCCACTCCATAGGCTGCATTAAACCAGTAAAGCGCAGAAGTGCGATCGCGCAGGTAACACCTAGAGTTATACCTATAAGCCAGCGTTTAGCAAGACGAATATTAAAGGAGTTTCGTTTGGCATATTTTCGCGCTGATGCTAAAATTCTACTAGCGTCATTAGCGGCTTGTAGAGCAAATTTTGCTTTTTCTTTTTCAATTTTTTCAGCATTTAAATCTCGTGTAATTTCCTGTTTTGCTAATTCTTGACTAGCACTAATAAAGCGATAATCTATGTCTGATAGCTGTTTATTTTCCGACCAAACTAGTGCTTCTTGTAATTGTATTCCTGTTAATAATTGAGACTCATCTTGCTGCTCTGAAACAATCCAATTATTTAATTGTTGAGAATAAGGACGTAAATTATCTAATTGTTTGGCAACCCATTTTAAATTAAAAATTCTTCGATAAATTGGGTTCTTGACTTTAAGTTTTCCTCCTGATGCAATTACTAAACCGGATAAAATTAACTCTATCTTTTCTTTACTATCATCAGCTAAAACTTCTTTACCCAAAATAATTTGCTGATATATCCCTAATAAACTCGCTGCAATTACCTCGTTATTTAAAATACGATCTCTAATAGTTCGTAAATGCAAAGGTTCATCTTGAGACTCCCATCGCTCAATAATCAAGGATTCGACAATCTCAGCAACTAGGGATTGGGCATCAGTAGAATTATCTTTCTCCCCATCTCCCCATCTCCCCCTCTCCCCATCTCCCCATCTCCCCATCTCCTCATCTCCCCATCTCCCCATCTCCTCATCTCCCCCTCTCCCCCTCTCCCCCTCTCCCCCTGTACAACAAGTTGCTACAAGGTGACAAATTTTTTGAGTTAAAAAGGGTTGCCCTGCCGTCCATTTTAATATTTCTTCTAAAACAGTCTGAGAATATTCGACTGTATCTAATTTCAATCCTTGTGCTAAACAGAGAGATTTTTCTAGGGTAAAACCTTGCAATTCTATAGACTTCCCAATATTAAAAGGCGTAGATTTTTTATTTTTGATTAAATCGGTAGGTGTGGCAACACCAAAAATCGCAAAAGTAATTCTTTCGTATTCAGGATTAATAGCCCTTTGGTTATAGCAGTAGCGAATTAAAGCAAAAAAATCATCTACAGAAAAATCAAGACTAAGGATATTGTCTATTTCATCAATAAATATAAATAATCTTTGCTCGGGGAATTGTACCAGTAATACTTCAGAGATAAATCGACTTAATTTTTGTAACAAGGAGATATCTTCAAGTTCCCGCCACCAATTTTTTAAATTTATTTTCCCTGATAGTCCAAAACCAGACCAAATATCACCTACTACTCCTTTATACCATTGTAAAGGCGTAATATTTTCACTACCAATATTAGTCATATCAACGGTAGTGCAGAGAAATCCAAGTTCAAGTAAGCGAGCGCGAGTCATTACTAACAGCGAGGATTTACCCATTTGGCGAGAATTAAAAACATAACAAAATTCTCCTTGAAGAAGTGCATCGTATATTTGAGCATCAGCATTTCTTTCGATATAACTCGATGCGTCTTTCTTTAGACTGCCACCGATTTGATATTTAATTTCTTTCGGAGATTCGGTGTTAGGCATGATTGTATGGCGAGGTAAATGGTGAATGGTGATTGTAAAGAGTTGTTTACATTCGTAAAATTTTTTGGCGTTGCCTACCTCGTGGCGGAATTTAGATTTTGAGACGTTACAATGTAACGTCTCTACATAGCTTTCGGCGATCCATAAAATTTAATTCATACTTC
>JBCBQE010001171.1:0-2031 GCA_039820385.1 Cyanobacteria bacterium J06635_10 | reverse complement strand
CCTCAATATAGAAAATTTGGTTACGGTATTGCTGCTGGCGCTAATGGAGAAATTTATGCAGTACAAATGTTTTCTACAAAGTAATTAGGATTAGGGAATTGGGAATTGGGAATTGGGAATTGGGAGTAATACCGATCGAGGCGAGGCTAAATATGGCGCATTTTTATTAAGAGAGTTTCCGCGAGAGCTTCGCGCATGCTCCTGGCTGGGCTTATCGCAAATTTTTATTGGTTAATCGGAATTTCAATGATAAATTCAGTACCTTTTCCGAGTGTTGAATTAAAAGATAATTGACCGTTATGTTTTGAAACTATAATCTTATAAGCAATAGATAAACCCAACCCGGTACCCTTGCCAACAGGTTTGGTTGTAAAGAATGGATCGAATAATTTTGAATGTACTTCTTCTGTCATTCCATAAGCATTATCTGCAATCCGAATCATTACATGATTTGTATCGGATAAATCCGTCAAGATGCGAATCTGGGGCATAAAGTCTGGATTTTTTTTCTTAGCAATTTTATCTGACAAAGCATCAATTGCATTAGAAAGAATATTCATCAAAGCTTGATTTAATTGACCAGGATAACATTCCACTGGTGGAAGTTGATGATATTCTTTAAGAATAGCGATTTCTGGAGAATTTGCTGTTGATTTCAAACGATTTTGAAGAATCATCAAAGTACTATCAATACCTTCATGGATATCTACTTGTTTGACATCGGCTTCATCAAGGCGAGAGAAATTGCGCAGCGACAGTACAATATCGCGAATACGTTGGGTTCCGACTTTCATTGACTGATGAATACTAAAGATATCTTCTCTGAGAAAATCAAGTTCAATATCTTCAATTACATCTTGAATTTCTACGGGTGGCTGGGGAAAATTTATTTGATAAAGTTCCAACAGTTTTAATATATCTTCAGCATATTGCTTCGCAAATACAATATTTCCATCAATAAAAGTAATCGGATTATTAATTTCATGAGCAACACCTCCAACTAGTTGACCTAAACTAGCCATTTTCTCTGCATGAATTAGCTGAATTTGAGTATCTTGAAGTTCTTGAAGAGTTTCTTGAAGCTGAAGATTTTTATTACTTAACTCTTGGGTTCTTTCTTGTACTCTAATTTCAAGTTCTCGATTATTTTTTTTTAATTCAGCTTGAGCAATTTTACGCTGCTTCAAATATTCATTCAATAACCGCAATACTATTAACCATGCTGGAATCAATATAACTAAACTCAATATCGCAAAAAAACTTGTAAATAATAGCTGGTGGCGATATCCAATCACTTTGTTCTGAACTTGCTTGGTAATGGCAAGATTTATTTTTTTCACACCATCATGATATTGGAGTTTCTCAAATTCATATTGATTGCTTAATAACAGTTCCTGTGCTGCTTCTTTCTCACCATTTTTGACTAATTCAAAAGATTGGTATTCCATTTCCACCAACTTTTTATTCGCGGCATTAGTCTTCTTGGCATTTTGACTCGAATATACTTTTGGTGCTAAGTTAATTGATTTTGCGATCGCTGCATCTAACTTTGGTTCAAATTGGCGATATCTTTTTTCCCATATCTGATTACCCGTAGCAGCATTCATCCGTGCTGACATGGTTAGTACTTCATCAAGATAGACAATTTCATTACTTAGAGTTTGCAGCTGTAGTTCATATGTTGTTATATTTTGAAATCTACTATAAGCTTGCCAAGTTAAAAGAATTTGCGGTAAAAATAATAACACTGTTAATACTGCTGTTACCTTGATAGTCCGAGATGGACGCTGGGTAATGAAACGGTAGAAATTTCTTAAATACTGGCGATATTTATGTTTTTTATCTAAAGCCAAGGGATTCAAAATTTTGTGTAACACTTTGTAGTTCGGCTTATGTGTAATTATATTTATACACTGCCCCAAATAGAAATCTGTGCTAACAAGGGAGATAATTTCTCCCAACGCGCTCTCCAGATTACCGGTGGAGAGCGCGTTGGGAGTAGGGTGCGTTTTAGCCGGAAATCGCCAGGAG
>JBCBQE010001170.1:0-2033 GCA_039820385.1 Cyanobacteria bacterium J06635_10 | reverse complement strand
CAACAAACAAATAAATATCAAACCACCGAACATCGAACAAATTAAACAAATCGCTCAAAAACAACAAGCAACATTCGTAGAATACTCGGTAATTGATAAATCACAACTCTACATCTGGGTAATCAAACCCACAGGAGAAGTCGCATTTAAACAAGTTGATATCAAATCTCTCGATACACCTTTAGCAAAACTTGTAAAAAACAGCCGTGTATCCATTGGTGCTAGGGGACGTAGTCTTTTCTCAATCGAAACAACTGATGAAGTCAAACAAAACCAAAACTCACAAAAACAAAATTTACAACAACTGCATAAATTACTGATTCAACCAATCGCTTCACATCTTCCCAGAAATCCAGATGAGCGGGTGATTTTTATCCCTCACAAATCCTTATTTTTAGTTCCTTTTCCAGCTTTATTGGATAAGTCAGGAAAATACCTAATTGAAAAACATACCATTATGACTTCTCCAGCAATTCAGGTATTAGAATTAACAAATAAAAATAATCAAGAAAAATTAAATTTAACCTCTTTACAACCGAAAGATTTATTAGTTGTAGGTAATCCTACTATGCCGATTGTAGGTATTCCACCCACACAACTATCTAAACTACCAGGTGCAGAAAAAGAAGCTCTTGCGATCGCAAAATTATTCAATACCACTCCACTTATCGGAAATCAAGCTACAAAGTCTGCTGTAGTACAAAAAATCTCTAGCGCTAGAGTAATTCACTTCGCAACTCATGGATTGCTTGACGGTAAGGATTTTGGAGAACTTACTCCCGGTGCCTTAGCTTTCGCTCCTGATACTCTTACCCCCCTTTCATCCCCCCTTAGTAAGGAGGGAAAGATCCCCCTTTCATCCCCCCTTGATAAGGGGGGAAAGATCCCCCTTTCATCCCCCCTTGATAAGGGGGGAAAGAGGGGGGTTGTCAACGAAGGATTACTCAAAAGTACAGAAATTATAGATATGAAGCTAAATGCAGATTTAGTTGTTCTCAGTGCTTGCGACACCGGTAGAGGTGAAATAAAGGGTGAGGGTGTAATCGGTTTATCTCGTTCGTTGATAACTGCTGGTGCATCAAGTGTAATTGTTTCGCTGTGGAAGATTCCCGATAATTCTACATCGCAATTGATCTGGGAGGGAGTGAGAGAGGGAGAAATTCCTATAGGTAATCTTAGAGTTGAATAGGAGTAATCTTTTACCTCTTACCTATTTTTCCTGGGATTTTGCAACAACTTGGTAGAGTTTTAATTCCAATTTTTCCATACAAGCTGCCCAATCAAATTCGATAATTGAAGGACGAGCATTTTGAGACATTTGCTCTTTTAATTGATGATTTTCCAGAATTTGAATAATTTTATTGGCAAAATCTTCTGGGTTGTTAGGTTCAGCTAAAAAGCCGTTATTACCTGGTGTAACTTGCTCTGCTGTGGAAGGTGCAACTGCAGCAACAACTGGGGTTCCGGAAGCCAATGCTTCGTTATTTGCAGTACAGAAATTTTCGGTAATGGAAGGGTTAACAAATATATCTGCACGAGCATATAAACCTAAAAGTTCTTCTCCGTGAGATTCACCCCAAATTGTTACGCCAGATGCAAATTTTTGAGCACGTTGTTTAACTTCTTCTTCTATGGGGCCGCTACCAACAATTATTAAATGAACGTCTTTAATTTTGTCGGCAACTAAAGGATATATGTCTAGTAATTGAGGTACATTTTTTTCGGCTGTGATACGTCCGACGAATAATAAAGTTGGTCTATTATCGTTGGGAATGGGATTATATTTAATATTTTCTGGATGAAATTTTTTGCAATCAATACCTTGATAAGGAAAATATTCGCTGCGCTGACATTTCAATTCTTCGTATTTAGCTAGCTGTTCTTTTGAAGAAAATAAATTTAGGTCGTAAGAATCGCTAAATTGCTTAACTAAGGTTGGAATAAAGGGACGAATTAAACTAAACAATTGATTGCCTAAATAATATTTAATATAGGCGACAATATCTCTATTTCATACTGATATCGTCGCCTAT
>JBCBQE010001169.1:0-2033 GCA_039820385.1 Cyanobacteria bacterium J06635_10 | reverse complement strand
GGGAATCAAGATGAGTGTCTTGACGTGCTATTAATACTTCCTTAGCTCTTAAAATATGTTCGTGCGTAATTGAGAAATTTTTATCTGTAACAATATTTTCTACAACTTCTGTCTTCATGAGCATTAACTAACCAAGGTTGTCCTTGAGTCAAACCAAAAGCTATATCAATTGCTTCGTCTGTAAAAGCTTGTCCCGTATCCTCAGTATGTTGGTGGTATAGTTCTCGCACTTCATTAGAATTAAAATTCCTTAGTGTCAGCTAACTTACTTTAATGTTAAAAGGACTTGAAGTATTTAATCGATTACTACCACCAGAAGCAAATTTGTAATCACGTACATCTCGCAAACCAATTAAACCAACTGACAACGGGAAATTTTTCGGTCTTGTACGATAACCATCCCGCAGCTGTCGCAAAACAGAAATTAGTGTTTCATCTTGTAACGAGTCAATTTCATCGATAAACAACACCAATGGTCTTCTACTTGCAGCAGCCCAAACCTGCAAAGCTGCTTGAATTCTTCGTCCCGGTTGTGCTTCGTTCTTTAAAGAGGGGGGATGCAAATCTGACGGTAAATCGAACTTAGCGCTTGCCCACCAAGCATCTAAAATTGCAAGTTCCTTTCTCACCTGGGTCATGAGGAAAAGGACTTCCAACTTCTGCCGATACCATTACTGCGGTATGGCGTTCGCGAAGCGCATGCCCTTCGGGCTTATCGCCACTAGTTAATTCTTCCGCTAACGCCAGCATTGCAGTAGTTTTACCAGTTTGACGCGGTGCGTGAATTACAAAGTAGCTATGTTGGGATATTAACTGCTTTAAATTTGGTAATCGACTAGTTGGCGACACCATGTAGTGAATGTCAGCTTGGCAGGGACCTGCGGTGTTGAACCAACGAGTCATAAATTACAAATGCTACGGTTAACAATGACCTCAGTTTAGCGTAGAAGTTAATAAGCTAAAAATAAAGAAGTACGGCAATATATTGATTTTGGTGTAGCTTAATATCTATGATGACTTCATTTTTGACAGACGCATTAATAATCCCAATATTCCAATATTCTTAAACAAATAAACGTGACACCGGACAAACAAAATTCGGTAGCATTGGTGAAGTTAATTCATCCGCAGCAAATAAAGTTTCTACTAGCTTGAGAAGCGCTTTATCCCGTCGATAAACCTCAACTTGCTGCAAACGCCAATCTAAAATCCAATATTCTTGTACTCCTCTAGAAGCATACAGTTTTAACTTTGCTTCTCTATCTCGACGTTGATTTTCGACTCCCTCGGAAAGCACTTCTATAACTAATTCTGGCGCTCCGGTTAAATGTCCGGCTTCATCAAGTAACATTGGAAGACGTTCTTTACTCACCCAAACCACATCTGGAATCACGTTATCCGCGTCGGTAAAAATTATACCTGGAGTCGGTACTGCTTCTCCTAAACTCGTCGAAAGTGACCAAACTCTCAATTCTGCATAAGTATTTCCAATCGCTCTTTGATGTCCCCAGTGTGGTGCCCTAGTCACAAATAACTCCCCATCAATAATCTCATAGCGATTGCCATTGTCTGGCAAAAGCTCAATGTCGGCAATTGTCCAACGTACTCGTTCTTCAGTGCCTTGACTCATGGTTTTTTCATTTCTGTATTATTACTATTTTAGCTTTAATACTGTTTAACCGGGCGGAGTGTTGTTCCCTCTCCGACTATACAATAAGCAGCCCAAACATAAGAATTTTCCTTTAATCTCGAAGCCTTTATGATGGAATCATCAAACCGTGAAAATAGATATTTAATAAACCAGTTGAAAATATATGGAAAACAATAGCAAAAAAATTTACAATTACACAGTTATCTTGGAAAAAGAATCAGATGGAGGATATCACGCTTTCTGTCCTGTCCTAAAAGGTTGTCATTCTCAAGCAGATTCTTTTGAAGAAGCTACAAAGAATATTACAGAAGCTATTGAACTATATATTGAAAGTTTAAGAACTGACAATCAGCCATTCTAAAGTAGAAGCATAAAATTTTAA
>JBCBQE010001168.1:0-2036 GCA_039820385.1 Cyanobacteria bacterium J06635_10 | reverse complement strand
TTTTCTATGGGCGCTTTCGGCATCGTTTAAACCATTAACAGAAATAGTTGCTGGCGAAGCAAATTTTCTCCCCTCAAACTTTACTCTCGATAATTACAACCAAATCTTTGTAGAAGAACCATTATTTTTACGTTGGTTTTTCAACAGCGTAATTATTGGGATGAGCGTCACCATCTTAAACTTACTATTCAACTCAATGGCAGGTTACGCCTTAGCAAGACTTAAGTTTCGGGGTAGACGCTTTTGGTTTTTTCTGATTTTGGCAGTATTAGCGGTACCAATACAAGTTACACTCATCCCCACATTTCTAATTTTAAAAACTTTTGGCTGGTTAAACTCCTACCAAGGGATGATTATTCCCAACATGGTAAATGCCACATTTATTTTTATGATGCGGCAATTTTTTGTCAATTTTCCCAGAGAATTAGAAGAAGCCGCAGCCTTAGATGGTTTAAGTACCTTGGGAATTTTTCGCCATATTGTACTTCCCCTGGCGAAACCAGCGCTCGCAGCCCAAGCAGTATTTATCTTCATGAGTAGCTGGAATAATTTCTTGCTCCCCGTTGTGATTCTATTCGATCCAGAAATGTTTACCCTACCTTTAGGACTAAACAGCTTTAAAGGTCAATATATCAGCAATTGGAACTATATTATGGCAGCCTCAATGGTGTTCACCCTACCAGCCCTCTTCATCTACGCCTTCTTCAACCGATACTTTATTCAAAGCGTCTCTTTCACGGGTACCAAAGGATAAATATCGTGACGCGCCGCTCTCCCCATCTCCCCCTCTCCCCATACCCCCTCACAACTATCTCTCTCTTTCAAACAGTAGTTTGGGCAAAAAATTGCACGCTTGGAGTGATAATTGTATTACAGCGACTTAAAACTTGATTGTCTGAGTTAACAACAATTATGGGTTTTGCAAATCTGTCAATCGCGGAAATAGCAGCAGACGGCAGCAGAATTTGGCTCAAGCAGGCAATATTTGTACGTCCAGTTAGGAATATTTAATAAATATTTATCAATTCCTGCATTATCAAGACGTTCGAGAATACTGTCATACCTGGTCCAATTTTTTCAGAAACAAGCCCATTATGGTACCACTAACTCGGTGAGTGAAAGCCAAGTTAACTGTCATTTAAAGTCAAGGGTTCCCTTAAAAGCTTTTTCTTAAAAAAACTTTGAAAGGTGCCCGTCAATCGCAAAAAATACTTTTTGTGTTAACTCTTAGCAATCAGGAATTGAGTATCGCTGCTATAAGCTGTGTTGAGCATTAAAATCTTTGAGGGGAAACATGATAAAAAAAATAATTGGCATTTTTGTTGCTAGTGCGTTACTGAGTTTTCAGTTATTTATTGCTAGTGCCTCTGCTGTAGAACTTGATGAAGCTACTCGCACGGTAACCTTGAATGAACAAGGCGACACCTATGTACTCAGTCTTGAAGAAGTCAGCAAAGGTAAACGCCTATTCAACGATACTTGCTCCCAGTGTCATGCTGGTGGTGTAACCAAGACAAACCAAAACGTAGGGCTCGAACCTGAAACTTTGGCATTAGCAAACCCATCTCGCGATCACATTGATGGTTTGGTAGATTATTTGAAAAATCCCACTACCTATGATGGAGAGATCGAAATTTCTGAATTACATCCCAGCTTAAAGAGTGCGGATATTTTCAAAGAAATGCGAAATTTAACCGAAGAGGATTTAGAGGCGATCGCCGGGCACATTCTCCTACAACCTAAGATTGTCGGTCAGAAATGGGGTGGTGGTAAGATTTACTACTAAAGCTTCAATAATCAGTTAATGATTAACCCTTAGTTATTAGTCTATAGTCACCGCCAACTATAGACTAATAACTGTTCTATAAATAGCCTTATTTCAATATTGTATTGATTTGTAACTCGTTTTTTCCTGGTTCCGGCTGCTGACATTTTTAGACTTGGCTAATAAATTAAATAAGTTCTTTAACATATTTGAGAACAATTGCCCTCTTTATTTACAAAAATTTTTATATATGACGATTTGTCATATTTAG
>JBCBQE010001167.1:0-2040 GCA_039820385.1 Cyanobacteria bacterium J06635_10 | reverse complement strand
CAAGAAATCTTAAGATTTGTTGAAAGTTTAGTTATCGCTAAAACAGGAAAGCATCTCTCAAATATAGAGGTTTTAGTGTTACGCGGTTCTTGGAAAAATCAGAAATATAACCAAATTGCTGCTGAAGGTGGTTATACTGATGAGTATTTGAAAAATGATGTTGGACCAAAACTTTGGAAACGCTTATCCCAAGCTTTAGAAAAGAAAATTAATAAAAATAATTTTAAAGCAATTCTAGAACACTATATTTATCAAGAAAAACAAGGAAAATTAATATCGAAGGAGTTATCACAGAAAGAAAACTTTTTGAGGAAGCTTCAAGTTCCAGAATTACCTCAACCGACATATCATAATCTTCCATCACGAGATTACACAAAATTATTAAGTCGCTCTTGGGAAGCAAAAAGAATACTGGAATTACTTTCTTTTGAATGGACAACTCCTTGTGTCAGTATTGAAGGAATGGGAGGTTCAGGAAAAACAACTTTGGCTTTGGATATTGCTTATCGGTGCTTGAAGGCTAGTAACGATGTTTACCTTGGAAGATCCAACGACGAAGCTATCCCGACTTTTGAATTAATCGTCTTTACTTCTGCGAAATCTCAATTTTTTACAACTAGGGGTATTTTACCTCGCTTAAAAAGAGAAAGAACTTTAACAGATATTTTTACAAGTATTATACGTACAATTAGCTTTTACAATTCTCCTCCTACAAGTTTTGAACAAGCCTACGAGCAAGTCTACAAATGCTTAGCAAATATGCGGACTTTGCTGATTATTGATAATTTAGATACTTTAGAAGAAGAACAACAAGTACTAAGCTTTTTATATGAATTACCTCCTACTGTAAAAGCTTTAATTACTAGCCGAGAAAAAACTCCTTTTAATTCAATTCGTCTTTCATCTTTGACTCAAACTGAAGCTTTAATATTTATTCAACAAAAAACAGCTGATAAACAAGTAGATTTGAATTTTAAGCAATATATTAAACTATATCAAACTACAGGAGGAATACCTGCAGCAATAATCTATGCTATCAATAGACTAGCTGCTGGTTACAGTTTCCAAAATGTAACATCGGATTTGATGCCTTCTCAAGGGGACTTCTCCCGATTTTATTTTGATAGTTCCGTACAACCCTTCAAAGGAGAAGCCGCTCATCAATTTTTAATGGCTTTATCTATTTTTGTACAACCTGCTTCACATGAAGCTCTATGCGCTGTTGCTGGCTTTGATAATGCTACCATTACGGCAGATGCTTTAGCTAAATTGCAACAACTTTCCTTGATTACTTATCGCCAAGGAGGTTATAGCATGCTATGTTTAACTCGTGAATACGCGCTTTCAGAAATGGCAAGCAATCCTGAGTTTGAAAAGCACGCTCGTAATCGTTGGATAAAGTGGTATCTCGATTTTGCCCAACAACATGGACATAAAGATTGGCGAGAATGGCAAGATTATCAAAATTTAGAACAAGAATGGGATAACTTAGCCCAAGTCGTTGAGTGGTGTATATCGAACGATCGTTATCACGATGTCTGCAAACTTTGGCAAGATGTGAAATGCTATACATATTCACTCTCTTATCGACAAAATCGTTTAAGTTATTGGGATACACCACTTTTATGGTTGGAATGGCTTAGTGAAGCGGCTGTTTCCCGTCACGACTTGGAAACCGCTGCCGAAATAATTGGCGATCGCGCTTGGAAGTTGACTTTAATGGGGCAAGAGCAGCATTTAGCTTTAGCCTCGGAATTGTTTAGTCAAGCTTGGGAATTGCATCAGCATCTAACACTTGATATGCAAATAGATTTAGCGATTCATATAGGTGTGTGGCATATTCAAAAACAGCAATTTACACAAGCAAGGCATTGGTTGAATCAAGCTCAAAATTTATTAGAGAGTTCAGATAATTCTCAAATTAATTCCTATATTGCGACTCGCTTATCTTTACAGATACTTTATTATCAAGGCGAAATTTTTTATAAGACTGAAAATTATAAAGAAAGTAAAATTATATTTCAAAATATATTTCAACAA
>JBCBQE010001166.1:0-2047 GCA_039820385.1 Cyanobacteria bacterium J06635_10 | reverse complement strand
CTTATTAATTAATCCCCAATTAGGTGAAAAATATTTTATGCAAAGACTTATTGATGGGGATTTATCTGCTAATAATGGTGGTTGGCAATGGAGTGCTTCCAGTGGCATGGATCCCAAACCACTACGTATTTTTAACCCTGCATCTCAAGCAAAAAAATTTGACCGAGAAGGTGAATATATTAGGCAATGGGTACCAGAATTAAGTTCAATGGATACTCAATATTTAGTAACAGGAAATATTACACCATTAGAGCGTCAAGCTGTCGGTTATCCAGAACCAATTGTAGAGCATAACAAGCAGCAAAAACTCTTTAAAGAATTATATAAAAATCAGAAACAAAAAGTATAAGGATATTATTTACAAATTTCCAGATTTAGGTAGAGAAGATCGCAGTAGTAATAGACATTTTTTATAACGAATGTAGAGACGTAGCAGTGCTACGTCTCTACAACGGTTGTGGTAATGATATTATTTTATTTAATCTCTAATTATCTTGATGAATCGTAACGCCTTAATTTGAGGCAAGTTTCAAAAATTTAATCCGGTAGTTGGATTAAGGGAGAACCACTTTCTTCATGAAGACGTTCTACTATATCATAATTTTCAATATTATCTTCAAAGCGATTGAATATTAGTCGAATTTCATGGTAACCAATTGCCGCAGAAACACCCCCTGGTGGATCGCATTTCACACGCATTAGAGTTGCAAACCTGCCAAATTCTTCACTAACATAAAAACTGCGGGTGCAATTATAACCACCAAACCTTTCTAAGGCTAGCTGATTTAGTGCACCTATACCAACAGGGCTATTAATTAAGGATTGAATTTCTTCTATTTCCTCTGACTCAGTCATCCGTCGCCATTGATATTGTGCATAGAAAGAGCAAAGTAATCTATCTATTTCTGACCATGTTATTGGGCCAACTATTCCATCAGCAGTTAATCCTCGAGCCTGTTGAAAATTAATTACAGCTTGTTTTGTTGCCGCTCCAAAATCACCATCGATCGCACCAGAATAATAACCAAGCTGTTGTAAATCCTGCTGTAATCTAAATACATAACCACCTGTTGAACCTTGCTGTATTGTTGGGAAATTATTGTTCATCAGATTTCTCTACTGTAATTTGACATTATTTGCTACAAGTCAAGTGAGAGGATTCCCGAAAATCTGAATTATCTAACCAGTAACCTAGGGAAAGATCGCGATACACTCTAGTTTACGTAATAGACTGTATCACTACCGTCCTATTTTGATTATTATTCAGGTGGAGCCGTACAGGACCCAGTCTTATTATTCCTATTATTTTATTGTAAAAATAATATGAATCTTACTTAAATTCTCAGCAAATTTTAAGTATTTAATTTTATAGTAATTTGCATATAGCAACAATGAATTTACTTAGTTCATCGGTTGCTTTCTTGTTTGTGCATATCTGCTACCTAATTTTTCATGAATAAACAATTTTTCCCCATATTTATTGCATTTAGCTTGCTCGGTTTGTCTGCACAGAGAGTTAATGCAGCATCTTTAATACCGACAAACTTTGACGATTTAAATTTAGGTGCTACTATAGTTGGACCAGTAGGACCAGAAGTCGAAACATCCTTAGTTAATTCGAGTAACCAAGGGTTGGGAGATTTGACAAGCAGCGTATCTTGTCCCCCTGGTTTTACAAGCTGCGTACCACCAGAGAATCCACAAGGGACAATCTATACTTACGTACACCAAGTTACTCCCGGTGTTGATTTCCCCAACGATGCTCCATTTTCTGAACCAGAAAATGCGATTGCGTTCAATAATGTCCAAGAATTCAGTTTGGGCTTTAATGCTTCTGGATTTAATGGTGTAGCAGGTTATAGCTTCTCGGAAGCACAGAATGCAATTGGTTCTGATGCTAGTTTTGATATCGAACAACTTGATGATGGCAGTTTAGCATGGACTCTATCGGGGGGAGAAGCTTGGGACACAAATAGCTCAAACCCAGAAACTGTAACCTTCTTTTGGCAAACTACTCAAGCACCAAGCGGTCCAGGTGGTACTTATA
>JBCBQE010001165.1:0-2050 GCA_039820385.1 Cyanobacteria bacterium J06635_10 | reverse complement strand
GAGTAAAAAGCCTTAGAAAAAAAATCTGTAGATGCTGGTTTTGCTGGGTTGGGTTCCTACGGGTACATTGAAGCGCTTCTTGAGAAATATCATGGGGAGAGGTATTTTCTTCAATTATCTCCCCGAGCCTTCCATAGGGTTGAAGTTTGCATTGTCTGCTTTGAAAAAGGGGCGTTGCTGATTTGAATTATGAATTGATTTTTGGGGACAACCGAAACCTTCAAAATCTAAATTCATACCCGTATTCAGCAACGCCGAAAAAGGAGTATGTAGATTTGAGTTGCACGGGAGATAATGGTGCATTCCAAAATTTCCTCGATCTTCTAGATGATTTTGAGTTCTGGCTTCACATCGTCCTTCCTTCGGTTTGCTCTTGAGGTACAGAGAAAATAATTATGATTGGGGGCGTTGAGTGAGGGAGGGAGAGAGGGAGAGAGGGAGGGAGAAATTTATACAGGTAATCTTAGAGGGTGATAGGAGTAGTTATCCGGCGTTGATTAATTACCTGCTGCTCCCGTGTTTACCTCATAATGGAAACTAAGAATCGGTTGCGAGTGTCACGAAGACGGTAGTGATTGACAAGAGCGTCGGTAACATGAGCGGGATTTCTGCTATTAAACCGACGCTTTCAAAGTAGGAAAATATCTAAGATTATCTAAATGACTTATTTTTGGCATTCTTGCAATTCACCTAACTGTAACTGGCAACCGTTTATGGGAGCCAAACAACGTCTTTATTTGAGTACGATCGCAGTATTGATCCTCCTGTTTGCCATTTTAGAGTGGTTAGCGGGTAATATCAGTCATAGCTTAGCTCTACGCTCGGATGCTTGGCATATGCTGGCTGATGGAGGGGCAATTATGTTGGCTTTAAGTGCTAATTGGCTAGCTCGTCTAACTTTGAGGAGCAAACTACCAGGGAATCCTCGATTCGATATGATGGCTGCCGCCTTTAATGGATTTGGACTTTTGCTGATGGCGGGATTAATTCTAGTCGAAGCAATTGGACATCTGAGACAACCACCTCAAGAAATTCTCAGTGTTCCAATGTTGATTACCGCAAGCATTGGATTGTTGATTAATTTAGTTGGTGCTGCGCTTCTCCATGGAAACATTGAGGATAACTTAAATGTCCGTGGTGCTTTTCTGCATATGCTGGCAGATTTGGCTAGTTCCGTCGGAGTTATTATCAGCGCGATCGCCGTTTATGCTTTCCAATGTTTCTGGTTGGATGGTATGATAAGTATATTCATTGCTTTATTTATTGCTAGAAGTGCAATACCTTTGATTAAAGCAAGTTCACAGCAATGGAATCAGAATTTGATAGCTGAAGAGCAAAACTTGCTTTTGCCAGAAATCGGTCGTACAAACCTCAAGGATTTGATTGTTGATAAGAAATTCCAAGAGAGCGCAAACCCAGAGTTTTTAAACCTGGGTTAGTTCAACGTCAAGCACCTAGTGCTCGTCATCTTTTCTAGTTATAGTTTCAATGTATCCCCTGACTAGGCTCTGCCAATCGGGGATATTCTTTAGTTTTTCTTTTACTTGCGGAGTAAGTCTAATAGCGACTTGAGCAGTCAAAGGCTGTTTTCTGTCAGTCGTAAAGCCTTCATTATTCCCTTTAATAAAATGCCCTTTAGAATTTCTCATCTGAAAACCTCGTAAAAAAGTGGGCAGCGCGGAGTGCGTTGGGCGGGTTCCCCGACTTGTAGCAACTCCGCAAGAAGGCTTTAAAACAAATTAACTCGTGGGCAGTCGGCATTCCGGATACATGAAGCCTGCCCACTTTTTCTAGATGTCGTCTCATAAATAGTTGACGATATGGTACCGAATGGCTATACTATTTATAACAGCTATTAAAGAGGTCGGTCAATGGCTCGGAGTAAAACACCATCATTTAGTGCGATTCGTTGCTTAGCGAATCACGGTAATCAGTCCGCACATAACTAAGCCAGTGAAATCTAATATACGTTAGACACTGAACTCTCATGATGATATAGGTGAAAGTCCTATCCGCAAGATTCATGCGTGACTCCAGAGGCGGCCCACAC
>JBCBQE010001164.1:0-2052 GCA_039820385.1 Cyanobacteria bacterium J06635_10 | reverse complement strand
CCCCATACCCCCACCTCCCCCTCTTCCCCATCTCCCCCATCTCCCCATCTCCCCATCCCCCCATCTCCCCATCTCCCCACCTCCCCATCTCCCCCGTCAAAATACTTACTTCAAAAAAATACTCCCACGGATACAGGACACTAGTAATAAATAATGCATATACTCAAAAACGGTTTAAATTTTTTGTACTCAGTGCCTGATAAGGGTTTTGGGTAGAGAAAAATATAAATAAATACGTAGAAATCAGTACCTTCGGCATCTCATTATCAAACAAAAAATGTCCTCAAACTATTTATTAGCAAGGATTTCCGGAAAATAGCAGGTATCGTCCGAAAACCTAAATAAGGAGTGACTAAGTAACCAGCCCATGACCAACTACATGATTGGAAAGGTACTGCAAGAGCGTTACCAAATTGTCCAAACGCTAGGTGCAGGTGTATTTGGACAAACATATATATCTGTGGATATCGAACATCCAAACAACCCCAAGTGTGTTGTAAAACAACTAAAGGTTACAAGTTTGCAACCGAGTTTCTTACAGGATTTGAGGTTACGTTTCCTTACGGAAACTCGTACTCTCAAGCGTTTGGGGCATCACAAACAAATTCCTGAGTTAATTTCTTGTTTTGAAGAAAACGAACGTTTTTATTTGGTACAAGAGTTTGTTGAAGGGCATTCCCTAAGTGCGGAATTACCTGTAAATACCGACAATCCTGAATCTTTTTGGAGTGAAAAGGCGGTTGTTGACTTTTTAAAAGATGTTTTAAATATTCTGCAATTCGTTCATTCTCAAGGTGTAATACACTGCGATATTAAACCAGAAAATTTAATTAGACGTGTCAGAGATGGCAAATTAGTATTAATTGATTTTGGCTCAATTCAACCAGTTGATTTTGGGGAAAACGAAGTATTACCTATTTATACAATTCCTGTTACTTCTTTAGGTTACATACCACCAGAACAATTTATTGGTAAAACACAAATAAATAGCGATATTTATGCTTTGGGGATGATTGCTATTCAGGCTTTAACGGGATTAACGCCGCTGCAATTAAAAAAACATCCATTAAATAATGAAGTTTTATGGCGTAGTAAAAATACCGCAGTCAGCGATTATCTTGCTGCTGTCATCAGTAAAATGGTACGCTATAATTTTCAAGAGCGTTTCCAAACGGTAGCAGATGTATTGCAAGCACTCAAGCAAATACCTGTAGACGCAGCTTCTGAAATTATTGATGCAGAATATACTGTTTACTCCGAATATCCTAACAATAATGAATATTTAGAAATTCCCAAGGTATCAGAAAAAAATTCGGATTCGTCTCCTTTATTAACAGGAATGAAAGTCGGATTAGCTGCTAATTCCATGATTATCGGATTTGGAGCTTATTCTTTAATTAATTATTCTCCAGAGCATTCCGAAAACCAAACTTTATCTGAAGCAAAGAAGGAATATCAATCGGGTGATTTACAAGGTGCGATCGCCCTAGCGAAATCGATTCCTTCCCATAGTAATGTATATCCAGAGGTTCAAGCTACAATTGGTGAATGGCAACAGCAATGGCAAGTTGCTGCCCAAAAATATAAAGCTGCTGAAGTAGCTTTGAAACAAGGTAGATTCACAGATGTATTTCTTAATACTGCTGAAGTTCCCGATATTTCCTATTGGCAAACAAAAACAGATAAACTTAATAAGCAAGCGCGGCTTGATGCTGAGGCTAAAAAAGATGAATATCTCACCAAAGCCTATGAAAAAGCTGCTGAAAAAGATTTCAGTGCTGCTTTACATTTCCTCCGCCAAATCCCCAAGGAATCTTCGGCTGGTGATTTAGTACAACAAAAGTTAGCTGAATACGAGCAAAAGCAAGTTATTCGTGCAAATTATCTTTTACAACAGGCTTATAACCAAGCAGAATTAGGTAAGTTTGATGCTGCAATTCAATATCTCCAAAAGATTCCCAAAGGTACACCCACTTACGATAAAGCTGTAGAGTTACAACCGGAGTATCACCAAGCTTGGTATAATAAGGCTTGGGCGTTATATAGTTTAAA
>JBCBQE010001163.1:0-2052 GCA_039820385.1 Cyanobacteria bacterium J06635_10 | reverse complement strand
GTAAAAAAGATAATTCCGGCGTAAAATAACAGACGTAGCACTGCTAGCTCTCTACAACTGATAACTGATTTAAAAATGGTGTTATGGCTTCGACGAATTTAATTGTTGATTCATAGGGTAAAACGTTTCTTCCGGAAATTTTGATTGCGCTTCCTTGAGATAGATGTAAGCTGTAGTCGGCTATTTTTTTGTCGGTATTATCTTTTTTACCGGTTTTGCCGATACTCGATGCTGTATCGCCAAAAACAGCTAATGTTGGCTGCATAATTGATTTTATTGCTTTTTGATAATCTTGTCGCCAAAATCCAGCTAAAAACGAAAAAACCGCATAACGACTAGCTGGATTTTTTGCACCTTCACGCAAAGTATCCAACCATTCATCATCAACATCTTCAACTGACGCGAATAATTGTTTGACGGAAAAATCTTGTAAAAACTTCTTGCGTCTGGCGTAGCGATAAAAAAGATTCCCTGAAGGTGAATCAAATAGCAGATTCCACAATACTTTCTGCTGCCATAGGGGGGTTGGTTTAGTCATTATACTCCAAGCAGGAGGTCCTGATAATACAAGTGCAGCAATTAAATCTGGAAAATTATTGGCTAATTCTATAGCGACGGGAAATAATGCACCCTGCACTACTAAAGCGACAGGTTTTTGCACTACAGTTTTAATAAAGTATTGTAATTGTTCTGCCCAATCTTTGGGAGTATAAGCTATACGGGGCATATCGCTTTCACCACATCCCAAAAGATCGGGATTATAAATTAAATTGCGATTACCTTTAAAGTACCATTGATCGCAAAATCTGTACCAAAACTTTCCCGATAAACCAACACCAATGGGATGAATTAATAACAAAGGAATTCCTTCGGGTGTTGAATTTATCGGAGTACGAATATGGTACGCACAGCGGAAATTTTTCCAAGTATAAAATTTACTGGAAGATGTTGTTTTCTCTCGATCAATCATTGCTGCCAATCAAAAAATAATCTGTGGATGAATAAATTGATATCCAGCTTGCTTTATCTTTTCGTTGGATACCTTAGCATTATAAGGACGGCTTTTTGTTTGAGAAGCGTCCCATATTACGTCCGGTTTATTATAATTGTTACACAGGTTATCGATTAATTCTCGAACCGTAAGATGTGAATCATCAACTAAATTATAAATACCTTGCAACTGCTGTTGACGTGCAAATTCAATTGCACTGACAATATCATCAAGATGAACCCAGTTTGCGGTATCTTCTCCATTTCCGGGACGAGTTTTACCAAAAGTTCTATTAAATATTTTTACCAATTCTCTACCTTCACCGTAAATTCCTCCCAATCGTAGGATACAAACACCCAGGCTCGCGCTCGAAGCTGAAAGTAAAATTTGCTCGGTTTTATTCAAAATTTCGCCGCTAGTATTACTTGGTGCGGTTGGCGTTTCTTCATCAACCCAATCACCATTTCTATCTCCATAAACAGAATAGCTTGCTGTATATATCAACTGCTTTACTGTAGTCGTCTGCTGTAAAATCGGAACAATAGTTTCAGCAGTTTTTAGATAAGTATCTTCATAGGTATCGCTACCTTTTGCACCAACACTTAAAAGCACAACATCTTGATTTTGCAATACAGATTTTAAAGCTTCTGTATCCGAACCTTTGACAATTTCTACTTTTTCAGCTACTTCTTGTAATGTTGCTACCCGAGTTGGAGTTGTTGTAGTTGCAGTTATTGCTAAGTCACTATTTTCTTTCCAGTATTTAGCTACTGCATAACCTACATATCCGCAACCAATAATTGCAATGTTCATAAAAGCAAAACACCTTTGATTATCAGCGATCAATTTTTACCAAAAAAGAATTCAGTACTCAGGAGCCAGAATTCAGTTAGGAATTCTGTGCGACTGGCGGATGAATCGTGGTTTAAAGCGGCTTATTTCCAACCGAAATGCCCGACATCACATGAGTTAACTTACCTTAAAAGCTTCCCTCTACCCGCAAAGAGTCTATCTGATGTATTATTACAAGGTAATTATCGGATAAACCGTGGTTTTTTTCC
>JBCBQE010001162.1:0-2053 GCA_039820385.1 Cyanobacteria bacterium J06635_10 | reverse complement strand
AAGAATACGCAACGTCTTACTTACTGGCTAATTCCTTTCGGATTTGCTGCTGGTTATACTTTCAATGTATTAACAAATATCGAAATCATTCCGAATGCTGATATAATTAACCATATTCTTGGAGGCTTTTTGGGAGCGGCTTCTGGGGTATTAGGTGCTTATGTTGTTGGCGGTAGCGTCGGGCTTACGGTTGGTAGTGGAGACGCTTTACTTTACCGCAATCGCTTAAATGCTGGAAAGTATTTAATTATCTTTGAAGGTACGGAAGAATTAGTTAAAAAAGCAACTAGTATTCTCCGTTCTTTTGAACCTGAAAATATTCAGGGATATGTAGAAAACTAGGTATTATAAACTAAGCGGCTAGAATTAGAGCTTTCAATTTATTCAAGTTTTATTCATCAACCTCTCAAAACTTTATTTAGGAGCTTAAGCCGCTTAGTATAAACTTTAATTTATGCGAATAGTCTAAACCTTGCTAAAACATTTTCAATAGTTTGTGGCAAAATTTTATTTAATTCCTTGCTATTTTTAAATTGCATTATTTGAGTTGTAGTTAAATCAAAAGGAAACTCACCTGTACAATCCTGACGCTGCATTTGTGCTAATAATATCTGTTCGCTACGTTTACTTTGAATAGCATAGCCGAGTTCAATACAGGTATTTGTACTAGGAACAAGCAAAGATTTTTCTTTACCGCGATCGATACTCGTCACAGGTGTCGCATCCGCAATAAATAGTAAGCTTCTGCGAATTTTTCGCATTATGCTGCTTCCTAACCGCATCGGCGCATCTTTAGGGCGAATTGATTCTATTAACTTTAAAGGAAGACGCGATCGCAAATTTAATTTATCCAAAGTATCGAGCAATCCCTCCCGTAAAGCATCGCTAGCTTCGGGATATTCATTTTGATAACTTAAAAAAACCGTTGGCTCTAATTGGGCTAAGCTCGCCTGCTTGATGAAATAAATTTCATGACTAATTAAATCAATGTTGGCTATACAGTAGCCACCACTACCTTCAACGTAAAATTCTATATTGTCTCCTTCCAGATAGCGTCCAAACCAAATTGATTTTTTTACTTCGTCGCTGTCTTCCAAAAAATCAGCTCTCAAAGCCGACTTTAACAGACTTTTTTTACTGATACGAATGTCTGGCGGACGTTTTTCTAGCTCTGGAATCGGCTCATACTTTTCGATATACCACGCTCTCAGAGCAATAATCGACATAATTTAGAGGCTGTTTCTTTAACTGTCTCAAACATTCAACTTTGTACAAGCTTACACCGAAGTGTAATGCTTCTAAGGATATCTACTACATTGATATCATCTGAATGCAATATATATATCAGCATCCTATGTATTGCAGCTATTTAAACTTTCATTACGCTACACCACGAACATAGTTGTAACGGCTTTAAAATTATGGAATTGAACAATATCATCATTATTTCTCTCTAATATTTATTTATTTAGTACAAATATACTATATTGCAATTAAAAATGCAATGTCGAGAAAATAAGTTTGATGTACTCTTGGGGGGAGAGAGGGATTGATAATTGCTAATCTTCCGCTGACAAAATTTCTTTAGCTTGTAAGATATCCCGTTGATGTTCTTCGGTGACGCTAGGATACTTCAATTTAAGTTCTTTTAACTTAGAACAGATAATATTAGCTACTGCCATGCGAGTAAACCATTTGTGGTCGGCGGGAATAATGTACCATGGTGCCCATTCAGTGCTAGTGTAACGAAAAGCATCTTCGTAAGCATGCATGTAATCATCCCAAAAACCACGTTCTCGTACGTCGCTTGCTGAGAATTTCCAATTTTTTTCTGGTAATTCGATACGCTTCATAAAGCGTTTTTTCTGTTCTTTTTTTGAGACATTAAGAAAAAATTTGAGAATAATGATTCCATTGTTCACTAAATATTTCTCAAAATTATTTATCTCTTCAAAACGTTGCTCCCATGTATGATTTTCCTTGGCACATTTAGGTAGTTGTTGCTTTTCAAATAATTCAGGATGCACTCGCACTACCAACACTTCTTCATAAT
>JBCBQE010001161.1:0-2059 GCA_039820385.1 Cyanobacteria bacterium J06635_10 | reverse complement strand
AAAATCTTCAAATTACTCACAAAGACAGTAATCGCAGCAAAGGTTCTAAGCTTCCATCTGAGTAGAAAATCATGGAATTTATGCCCCTCAATAAGTGCGATCGCAACATTTCCCTTCCTTGCATAGAATAACAAAATAATGTATTGACAATGTAAATACGTTTATTTATCCTTGAAGTTATGGATGTCTACTTTGTTTTGAATGGCATCACCTTTGTCTGGAATGGTGAAAAAGCTCTGATAAATTCTAGAAAGCATGATGGAGTTACATTTCAACAAGCAGCATCAGCTTTTTTCGATCCATTTTTAAAGGTAGTAGATGCCAGTCGCAATAACGAAGCGCGAGATGCCATCATCGGTATGGATACAAGTTGGGTTCTTTTATTTGTTGTTCATATTGAGTTTGAAGACGACATAATCCGAATTATTTCAGCCCGTAAAGCTACACGTCAGGAGCGAAATTACTATGAAAATTGAAACAATAAAACAACGCTTAGACAAAAATCGTCCCATGACAACGGTAACGATAAGAATGCCGGAAGATGTGGTGGAAGACTTAAAGCGAATTGCTCCAATATTGGGATTTTCTGGTTATCAACCATTAATGCGTGCTTATATTGGACAAGGGCTTCGTGTAGATTTGGAAAGGTTGGAAAACAATACAATTAATGCTTTAGTTGCGAGTTTGAAACGACGCGGTGTTAGTGAAGATGTAATTAATGAAGCACTAACCGAAATTGTGAATGGCTAGTTTTTCTGGATAAACTATTATTCTATCTATATCCATAAAATTTTAAATAAAAACATACCTCCTTAGCCCACGCAGGTAGGCTTCGCTCCTATAGCCCCAGGTTTCCAACCTGCGGGTGTTTTTGTTCCCTCACGCATCCCATCTCCCATCCCAGTAAGTTACGGTAAAAACAGATTCTCCACCCAACTACTACCGTAATGCTTTTACAATGCCCCAAACAATCATATTCCTACTCATAACCCTACTAATAGCGATCGCAATCTTATTCAGCCCTTTTTTAATCAAACAAAAGAGAAACCAGATAAAAAAACGTCCCTTTCCCCCACTGTGTAATTCCATCATTGAAAACAATCTCCCAATTTATCCCCATCTTTCCCCCACTCAAAGACGAAAATTACAAGGAAATATTCAAGTATTCTTAAAAGAAAAGCAATTTATCGGTTGTAATGGATTACAAGTAACCGAAGAAATGAAAGTTACTATTGCTGCTGTTGCTTGTTTACTTCTCCTCAACGAACGAGAAAAATATTTTCCGAAATTGCGTTCGATTTTAATTTATCCCACAGCTTATTTTGCTAAAGAAACCACAGTAAATGGAAATGTTGTTGAAGAAAAGCGCGTTGTCAGATTAGGAGAATCTTGGAATAGAGATCAATTAATTTTATCTTGGGAGCAGGTGAAACAAGATACTTACAATTGGCATGATGGACATAATGTTGTATTACATGAATTTGCCCATCAGTTAGATCAAGAAGACGGAAAAGCCGAGGGTGTTCCAATTTTAGAAACACAATCTGACTATTCTAATTGGTCTAAAATTATGACACAAGAATATAAACAATTATGTGATGATGTAGAACAAGATCGAAAAATCGTAATGTATAGTTATGGTGCAACTCATCCCGCAGAATTTTTCGCCGTAGCGACAGAAACTTTCTTTGAAAAACCGCAGAAATTACAAAAGAAGCATGGGGAACTTTATCAATTATTGCAAAATTATTATCAATTAAACCCCGTACAGTGGGATATTAAAGATAATTAATCGTCTTTTATTTCTTTTTGTTCAAATTCAACCTTATCATAAATATCTTCTAGAGTAATTTCAAAATTAATTGAGTTCAAACAAATAGTTTCATTAGCATCATAATATTCAGAAAAAGTCCAGCTATTTTTACCAGTCTTAAAATATTGCTCAACTTGTATTGTATACTGGTCAATTAAAAGATACTCTTGAAAAGTTGGACTTTTTCTGAATATTATGATGCTAATGAAACTATTTGTTTGAACTCAATTAATTTTGAAATTACTC
>JBCBQE010001160.1:0-2060 GCA_039820385.1 Cyanobacteria bacterium J06635_10 | reverse complement strand
TTCAGTAATTTGGGTAGTTTTAGATTCATCTAACCAACTAGATATACCATCCCATTTCAAATTTTTAAAATTAATTATATAAAAGATTTTCTTGAAACTTATTCATTAGCTCTGGTTTTCATTGGATATCAACAGAAGTTATTTCTTACTGAACATTCTAACTGCTTTAGTATTCATGAGCTAAGAAGCATATATATATTTGATGGTCATAACATTATAGATGTTTCTATTTTTTCTGTGAATAGATAGTTAGATATTATCCAATTCAAAATAAAGTTTAAAAATTATTTAATAAATATTCAACCTAGACACATAATTTTCACTTTGTGTGCCTCAGCTTAATCCCTATTAGCGTTACCCTTTTGGAGGAATAGGGTTAAATAGTGTGCTTCAACTACTACTGTATATATGCAGATGCAGTACTTAGTTGCGGCTCCTATAACCCCTGCTATTCCTAATTCAAGAAAAATTAGCCACTCTAATTGAGAGTGACTGACTAATAAATACAATTAATACCTATTTCCTCGTTAAGTTAATAATTATTTCTCATATCAAATTACTGATTTTTACTCAAACACAACTTATCAAGTATTTTCGAGGGAATGTCTTCAAAAGACTCTAGTAAAAAGTCCATCAAAGCAAGATGTCGTAAATCCTGTGCAAGAGGACGACGATAAAAACGACCTCTGGCAAACCAATATCTAACTGTAGATACCGAACGGGAGCAAATCTCGGCAATTTCTTCTTGATTTACCTCCCACTTCCGATAAAACTCTTGGGGAGTCATTTCAAATTTGCAGTTACAGTACAGGTGTATTAAGTATTTTTCTCGCTGAGTTAAAGAACGAGGATTCATAAGTATATCTCCTAAATTAAAGCTTTTAAATCGTCTTCCCAAGCAATATCAGTACGTGTCCAAGAAGCACTGGGACTATCATTGCTTAACCAAATCAAATAGCACCACGTCCACTCACAAAGATGGGGAGCAAAAGCGTAAAATCTGCCAATAACAATTCCCCACTCGGAATCCGAATCAAGCCAGCGCAATTTGTCACCGTACAAGAAGCGAGGAAGTTTAGCTTCATTAGGGAAGTCTTTTGGTAAATCAAGGGAGTGGGGTTGGAATTTTTGATGGATGAGATTTGGTTCTATCTCCCAATTCTCGTTACGGATAGCATTCAGATATTCAGCAATAGACTCGCTACTAATATTATTCGTGAACTCGGCTATCAGAATAGCTGCTAAACTATCTACTTCTTGCCGCTGTACCTGTGTCGAAGCTTCAGAATCACTTTCGCTACAAGCAAAACTAATCAAATTCGCCTCTAAGTTATTTCTGAGTTTTCTAAGTAGTGTTTTGATGTTGAAATCTTCTAAAGCTTGTTGATAACCTCTGTACCAATCGGTTTTATAACTAACTTGTTTTAGCATTGAAGGAATCTCCTTTTATTAGATAGTAAAATTTTGTATTTTTTAATGGATAATATTCGATGATTTTTATTTGTTGAAAATTTATTTTTAAGCAATAATCTTATATAGCTTCAAAATCATTTGATATATAAGAACCTCTTCATGTTGAGCTTTTTTCCAAACCCATATCCTGATGAACTTCTGTATAGTTTGATTTCTCGTTATCACATAAGAAGTGGAAATATTAGTCCTAAAATAACAATTCAAGAAATATTTAATTCACAAACGACTGTTGCCACTGCTGATTTACCTTCTAACTTAAATGCATTGGTTAAAAATCTGAAATATATATCAAATATTCGAGTGAATGATTTGATGTATAAACATACTCTTTTACCTTTTTATAAACCTTTTATTTCTCCTGAAAGAGCGACACAATTAATAAAGTCAATGAAGGCAGAAAATGGAGGCAATATTCACACCAGAGCCGGAATTATGGCTAGTTCGGTTACTGTGCCAAGGTATTTTCGCTTTTGTCCAAAGTGCTTGGAAGAAGATTTAGAAAACTATGGTGAGCCTTACTGGCATAGATTACATCAAATTCCTGGTGTATTAGTTTGTCCAATTCATCAAGTTGATTTACAAAACAG
>JBCBQE010001159.1:0-2062 GCA_039820385.1 Cyanobacteria bacterium J06635_10 | reverse complement strand
CACCACTCACCACTCACCACTCACCACTCACCACTCACCACTCACCACTCACCACTCACCACTAACCACTAACCACTCAGCACTAACCACTAACCACTAACCACTCACCAGAACTAGAATAATTGTTGAATAATTTCCCAAAAATAGTAAATCACACTACAATGTAATTCTTGCATTTCTGTTTGCTGTCTTGGTAAAAGGACAATGGTATCTTTGGGCCGCTACCCATTATCCTTTCCTTGAAAAATGCAACGCCGTTTAACTTTTTCTGCGGAAGTCCCTACTCTGGGTGAAACGGAGTAGGGATGGATAGCAGTCAGCCAGATATGGTAAAATTACGATGGTCGTTGACCCTCTTAGTTGTCTCGGAACAGATAACCTACGTAGCGGTAATACGCTTGGTACAGAAAGAGCAGAGACTAAGGAAAGAACACAACCACTGGTTGGCAGTTTACGCCCTGCTGTAAAAGATAAGCCATGTTGCGTTGTACATATAAAATATGGGGCTGCGGGACGCGGCTCTTCCGCCTGTGGAGAGAGAGTAAGACCAATTTGTGCTTGCATGAAAAGGCATCACTCTATGAAGCGGGAAGCTCAAAAGACGAATAAAACCGTCTCCGAATGATCTGAGTATTGGAAGCTCCAATCTCAGCGAAGCGGATTGGAGTAGTTCACATAAACTAATTTTCAGGAGTTAAGCCGTGAGCATTGAGACTCTTGTTCCACAAACCAACTACTCATCTACCCCCTTTAATAAAGAAAGCTTTGATGAAGTTGTAATGTCCACTTACGGACGTTTTCCTATAGCTTTAGAAAAAGGATCTGGTTGTGTCTTGTGGGATACTGACGGGAAGGAATATCTCGACTTTGTTGCAGGAATTGCTACCTGTACTTTAGGACATGCCCATCCCGCATTGATAGAAGCGGTGACGCAACAAATTCAGAAAATACACCACGTTTCAAATTTATACTATATTCCCGAACAGGGAGAACTAGCGCGTTGGATAATTAATAATTCCTGTGCCGATAGAGCATTCTTTTGTAATTCCGGTGCCGAAGCAAACGAAGCCGCGATTAAATTAGCCCGAAAATACGCCCATACAGTTTTAAATATCGAGAAACCAATTGTTTTAACAGCAAATGCCAGTTTCCACGGACGTACTTTAGCCACGATTACCGCCACCGGACAACCGAAGTATCACAAAAACTTTAATCCCTTGATGCCGGGATTTGATTACGTACCCTATAACGATATTGATGCCGTAGAAGCAGCAATTAGCGAGTTAGATGAAGGTGACTATGCTGTAGCTGCAATCTTGTTAGAACCCTTACAAGGAGAAGGCGGCGTTCGTCCTGGAGATGTAAAATATTTTCAAAAGCTGCGTTCGATTTGCGACGAAACTGGTATATTACTCATTTTTGACGAAGTTCAAGTCGGAATGGGACGTACTGGTAAATTGTGGGGTTACCAACACCTCGGAGTCGAACCAGATATTTTCACCAGTGCCAAAGGTTTAGGTGGCGGTATTCCCATCGGTGCCATGATGGCGAAGAAATCCTGCGATGTATTTCAATCAGGAGAACATGCCAGCACTTTTGGCGGTAATCCATTAGCTTGTGCGGTAGCCCTCGCCGTCTGCCATACCTTGGAGAAAGAAAACATTTTACAAAACGTACATCATAGAGGCGAACAACTGCGTTCCGGCTTACAAGCGATTGCCGCAAAGTATGACCATCATATAGCCGAAGTACGGGGTTGGGGCTTGATTAACGGCATGGAACTGCAAGCAGATATTGAATTAAGTGCTATTGATGTAGTAAAAGCTGCAATCAATGAGGGCTTAATGTTAGTGCCCGCAGGTGCTAAAGTTGTTCGTTTTGTTCCACCGTTAATTGTTACGGAGGCACAAGTCAATACAGCTTTGCAGATTGTTGATAAAGTGATGTCAACATTTAACAATTAAAAATTTTTCTGCATCTGAAAGGTCAACTTTAAGATGAAGAACAAGAAGATGCAAATATTTTGGATCGCCAAATCTAAAATATAAATGATAATTTAAGT
>JBCBQE010001158.1:0-2065 GCA_039820385.1 Cyanobacteria bacterium J06635_10 | reverse complement strand
CTTCCTTAAATAAATCCGCTCAACTTCTTGAACAATTAATAATCTTTCTTCACCTTTAACTTCCACAGAAAAAGCCGCTCCACAATCACGTCTTAAGCCTGGATGACTCTTCTGAACAGTTAATTCAATATCTTGAGGATAATGATTTTGTCCTCGAATAATAATTACATCCTTAATCCTTCCGGTGACAAACAATTCACCGTCTTGTAAAAATCCTAAATCTCCAGTGCGTAAAAACCCCCCTTCCCCCGTGTTACTTAAATAAGCATGAAAAGTTTGTTTACTCAGTTTTGGTTTATTCCAATAACCTTGAGCAACACTCTCTCCCTGAACCCAAATTTCTCCAACTTCTCCATCACCACATTCAATCAAAGTTTCTGGATTTGCGTTCTGTTTGCAGCAGCGCTTCGCAATCGCGATTTTTTGGTATAACCAACTACGACCGCAACCGACAATTTTCCGAGAATCCACCTTTGAATCCCGTTTTAACAACTCTGATTCTTTGACGCAATGGAAAATCGGCTCTTGTGCTTTCAAACCTCCAGAAACTAGTAAGGTGCTTTCAGCCATCCCATAACAAGGATAAAAAGCACTATACTTAAAACCACAACCATTAAACTTCTTCGCAAACTGCTCCAAAGTTTCTACTCGTATTGGTTCTGCTCCATTAAAAGCTACGTCCCAACTACTTAAATCAAGATTTTCTAGCTGTTCGGGCTTAATTTTGTTGACACATAAATCATAAGCAAAATTAGGACCACCACTAGTAGTTGCTCTATACTTAGAAATCGCTTTTAACCAACGAATCGGCTTTTGCAGAAATGCCACTGGAGGCATCAGAATACAAGGTATTCCCAAATACATCGGCTGTATCACATTACCAATCAATCCCATGTCATGGAATAAAGGCAACCAACCAACAAAGATAGTCTTCTCACTATGACCAAAAGCAGTCTGGATCATCTGCTGGTTGTGGATGATATTTCCATGAGTAACCATCACTCCTTTGGGTGTTCCTGTAGAACCAGAAGTATATTGCAAAAATGCCAAGCTATCCGACGATATCTCATCAGGTACAAATTCTTTCGGATTGCTTTCAATACTATCTGTAGCTATCAACTTTAACTGGGTTAATTCTGGCTCTTCTGTCCATCTTTTCTCAATGTCAGCCAATATTGATGTGGTTGTCAGTGCTGCTACTGGTTGAGCATCATTAACGATAGAAAGCAACCGAGACAACTTCTGATTGCGTCTGGGAGGATAAACCGGAACCGCTATTACTCCTGCATATAAACAGCCGAAGAAAGCAGTAATGAACTCTAACCCAGAAGGATATAACAGTAAAGCTCGTTCTCCTTTAAAAGATTGGAGATAGGCTGCGATTACTCTTGCTTGCTTGTCTAATTCCCCATAAGTTAGACTAGCTGACTCAGTTTCTCCGTCTTGAAGAAAGATATAGGCTTGCTTGTCGGATTGATGTTGTGCTCTTAAGCTGAGAATTTTTAATAATGTACTGTATGTAGGATCTAAATAAATCATTAGACATCTCCGAAAAATGCCGATACCTTTTTACAAATGCATTTCTTTGGGCATAAGCCCTACTATGCTGCGATTACCGCCACAGACGTTCATGTCGGCAGTCCGAGCAGGGGCACAAGTAGTAATGGAACAGAAAACCGAGATGAGAGAAAATAAACTCGCCACCCATGTATCGTTAATATTTATTTGAGGTGCCCGCGATACTGGCATATCTAGAGAAATAAAATGCTAAAAAGCTCTACCAATATTGTTTTAAGTTACTATGCCTCCAAATAGCTTACTCTTACAACCGGCAAAAATTGCGATCTATTTTCTTTTACCGTTAAAGACATATAAAGTCAACATATTTTTATACACAAAAATTTAATCTTCAGTTAATATAGTATATGAGTATTATAAGGACGAAATCCGCAATATACCGATTGTGAGTTGGCTTGTTGACAATTGTAAGGATTTAGCCAGCAGGTAAACTATCTTCCAATTCTCGGATGGGACGGTATTGGTATCCAATCAGTGTAACCATCAA
>JBCBQE010001157.1:0-2068 GCA_039820385.1 Cyanobacteria bacterium J06635_10 | reverse complement strand
AGGGGTTGTGGATAATTCCGAAAGTGCAATTTGCGAAAATATTATTTATCCGATTTTGAAAGAAGTTTGGAAATTGTATCGAACTAACTTTGTAATCTGGAGTCATCAAGCGTTAAATTATGACGAGAAATTATGCGGAGTTCCCGATTATGTTTTAGCAAAACGTTCTCCTCTCGGTTCGGTTGTATTTGATAAACCTTATTTTGTCTTAGTTGAAGCTAAAAAAGAAAGCGATTTTAGTGAGGGTTGGGGTCAATGTTTGGCTGAAATGATAGCCGTACAGCGATTAAATCAAATTCCCGAACAAACTATATTTGGTATTGTCTCTAATGGCTTAATTTGGCAATTTGGCAAGTTAAATATAGATATTTTTACACAAAATAAACTTTTCTACACAATTCAGGAATTAGAAAAGTTATTTGCTGCGATTAATTATGTTTTCCAACAGTGCGAATTACAATTAGAGAATAGGGAATAGTAAAAATTTGAATTTAATTTGCAATTTTACAAAATGAAAATATTATCAATCATCTGTACAACAGGATTTACAATTACTGCGATCGCGATGTTATCTGCTTGTGGCGATCGCACCACGATAGAAGCTTGCAACATCATTGAAATAGAAGACGCTGAAGTTGAAATAGATTTCGGCGATATTGATATTGAGCGCGGGGAAGTCGAAATGCTTTGTGGTGAAAAACTTGTTGATGTCACTTGGGGACAATTTCGCCAAAAGCTTCGTATAGATCCCGGTAGATACAAGAATAATTTAGAAGCTTTTAAGCGACAGGTAAGATGTGTTAGAGATGAACGTTCGAGGAGAAAAGAAGTATTGTGTCAATCTCCTCGATCTAATGAGTTTGTGGCTTTGAACTTTAGTTATGATGATTAGTTGGAAAAAGATGAAATATTTTGATTTAACCTCATCTTCCATGGAGACGTAGCAGTGCTACGTCTCTACATTTTTTTTGGTTTATGAATTAAATTAGTTTGTATTTCACGAAAAATTATGATACTATAAAAATATAATGGGAATAGGTGCGCCCATATATAGGGTGTTTTCTAAATATTCAAGAGGTAAAAAGCAGCCAAAAGCAATATTTACCTTACCAAAAGCATTTCATTGCCACCTTTCTGAAATTCATAATCAACCTTCCTTACCTCTACTTGTAATCCACGAGCATTTAATTGACTAATTACAGCTTGGAGATGGGGAGAGGTTTCGCCACTGAATTGAGTTACTACAGGAAAGACTCGCACTTCGGAAGCAACTCGCCGCATTTCCACAATTGAGGAAACATGAAAATCGGCGGATAATATATTAGAGTAAGTAAACAAAAAATGAGCGCATAAAGCTAGATTGAACTCACCATCGCCGAAGGGAAGATTTGGCAATTCCGATTTTATGTAGCGTTTTTGTGAAATACCTTGTGGATAATCAGCGAGAAACTTGTTCATCGCAGCCATTCTCACTTCCCCTAATTCCGAGGGAGAAGCAATATCTTGCCAAACAAAGTTATCTGGAGTCGCTTTCACTCCTTCAATCATCTTGGAATAAGTTTGTTGAATACGGCTTTGAATTTCGCGAGATGTGAATTGATATATGGGATCGCAAGATATAACTTTACAACCGAGTTGCGTCATCTCAACATTAAAACTCGAAGGTCCGCCACCGCAATCAAGTATATTTAACTTGAGATCGTCTGAGGTTAAATCAAACATCTTGACGTACTCATCAAAACAACGTCCCCAGGGAACTACATTTTCGAGCTTTACAGCCATTATTTCAGTCAACAGTCAACAGTCAACAGTGAGCAGTGATTTAATTATTAGTAAACAGTTGTAAGTATGTACGATTGATATGAATTCACAAACTAATCCATAAAATACAACCTCAACAGCGTGCAATCAACACTTAACTGTTCACTGTTCACTGTTCACTGTTCACTGTTTAATAGGTTGGAACAGAAGAATCGATTTCTTTACTCCAAGCGGTGATACCACCTTTAACGTTAGTACCTTCAATTCCCGCTTGTTTGAGAATTCCTAAAGCTTTCGCGGAACGTCC
>JBCBQE010001156.1:0-2068 GCA_039820385.1 Cyanobacteria bacterium J06635_10 | reverse complement strand
GAGAAAGGCAATTGTTCCTCTAGGTATCGGAGATTACGTAAGTGAATTTATTTATATTTTTGCAATTAATAATTACTTCTGTATCACTTAGAGCATGGCAATATTGAAGAGATTTTAAGGTAGAAAACAACTGTTGGATAAGTCTATAAATCTGTATTGCCTTTGCAAGTAACCTTTTTGGTAGATGATTTAATTGCATACCTGAATTGACCCTGTTAAGAATATAAACCTTTGCTAAGATACCTGAGAAAGGAAATCTCACTATCTATAGTTCCCAGATACTCCTTGGTAATTACAATTTTGTATAAAAATTAAAATTTACTACTAAAGTTGGGAGTTATTTACAGGTACAGAGTCTGCGGGTAAACGCAGCCCTAGCTACCTAGACGAATGCGTTCACCCGCAAGAATGCAGCATGGAATGGTGCCTCTAAAGCGTATAAGTAAAGTCTTCCACTAACATTCCGGGAACCATGCTACCGCCAAGTTGACGGTTTTCATAAGTTGCGACTTCAGGGATAAATTCATGCTTATCAGTAAAATCAATTAATTGATCGCCCCAAAAGTTGTATAAACTATCATCAAAACGTAAGTCTTCTATCGGTGCGACTATTTCACCGTTGGCAACCCAGAAACATGCATAGCGGGTCATTCCCGTAATTCTACCCGAAGGGCGATCGCTCCAATTCAGGTAATGCAAATTAGAGACATATAGTCCGGTGTCTAAACTAGATAAAATCTGCTCGGATGCCAAATTTCCCCGACTGACTTGTGGGGAACGCAAAGACTCGGAAGTATTAGCGCCATTGGCAATTTTTCCATACTCTTTAGCGGTACGAGAGTTTACTAAAGTATTTGACAAAGCACCTTTTTCTATGATGTTTAACTGTAGCGGAGCGATTTCTCCCCATTCGTTAAAACGAGGTACTAAACCAGTTGAGAAATTTTCTTGCAAACTAAATTTTGGAGAAAGCATCTTTTCTCGATTGGCGAGCATTGCTAAAGCGCTATTTCCTTGTTGAATATCGGCTTCGCTTAGTGCACCCCAAGAAAGCATGGTTAATAATTCCGCAACCGCAGCAGGAGCAAAATAAGTTTTGTAACGTCCTCGCGGTACTTTTTTAGCAGGATGAGAAAGTAGCTCTAATTGCTGTTTGGCTCTGTTAATTTTATCTATGTAAGCTCGATCGTTCCAATCATTGCCAGCAAAATAGCCTTTCACAGCAAGTCCTGCATCGGAAAATATTGAATAATCTAAAGTAAAAGTATCAGTACTAAACCAATGTTTTTTACCGCCGGAATCTGCATAACCTTGAATAACAACGCCTCCAGCATAGAATCCAGTAAAATCCAATTGGGCAACAACTTCTAAAATAGTTTTAGCAACTTCTTCATCAGGCAATAAATTACCAGAATAATTTTCTTGAGTAGTACTATTTCCTGAGGGTAAAACCAGAAATGGATCTACAGGTAATAATGGTAATTCTTCTCGTAATTCCTGCAAAGAACTATATGCTTGCTGCAAATCAATCTCCCAATTACCGCTAATAGGAAAAACGCGATAACTACTACGCTGATTTTCCATTAAAGTCAGTTCAATCGTGCCATCTTCGACAACACCAGATTGTCGAACTTTCCCACGGTTGAATCTAGTAAATTGACTGCGTTCCTTATTCAGTTTAAAAGTAAATTCTTCCTTTAGTTTTTTCTTCTCCAAAAGACATTCAAACAATCGATTAAAGCTGATTTCATTTGCAGAGATATCTTCGTTTTTCATGAACGTAATACGGTCAAATTGATATTGGATTTTAGATTTTGGATCTTAACTCTTTTACAAGAATGGGAGTTATCCCAGACGTAGCATTTGCCGAAGAAATGCGGGCTCAGCTACGTCTGTTATTGAGGCCTGGAACTCGCGGAGTTTTTAATTATTTAGTGACTCTCTAGGAACTTTTCTAATTTCCTCCACCAAAAACTTCAACATTTGTAAATAAACAAACCGGAGAAGCGTGTCCTACGGAAATTGTTTGGTATGGTACTGCTTACTGCGGTAAAGGAGAACCAAACCA
>JBCBQE010001155.1:0-2075 GCA_039820385.1 Cyanobacteria bacterium J06635_10 | reverse complement strand
GGAATTTTCGGTATAGAGCAACGCGATCGATTAACTCAACAAAGTGATATTACAGCTTTTTCGCAACAAAACCCGCAACTTGACGGCGTTATCAATATTGAAACACAAGAAATAGATCCCACGGAGAAATTAATCGAACTACCATCTATAGCAGTTGAAGGGGAATTTTACGATATATGTCAAGTGGGTGAGGGTGAAAATGCCAGCGAATTTTATATCGTCGGCACCGGCGGTATTCCACCAAGCCCCTTGGATTTACTTCAGGAGGAGAGTGTTGATGTGGGTTGGGTTTCGCTTCCTTCTGAGTTAGAGGGGGGAGAGGGGGAGGTGGGGAGATGGGGAGATGGGGAGGTGGGGAGAAGAGTTTCAATCCAAAATCCAAAATCCAAAATCCAAAATCCGATTGTGGAAGCTACTGGGATGATTGTGGATGAAAATGGGGATATTCTCTTTGTTGCTCAAGCTTCTCCTCAAAGTGCACCATCTTTTAATAATGCTTCTTGTGTGAAGAAATAGTTGTTGGTTGATAATTGATCATTGATCATTGGTCATTGATAATTGATCATTGATCATTGATCATTGATCGTTGGGATGTTGCTCAAGCTTCTCCTCAAGCAGCACCGTCTTTTAATAATGCCTCTTGTGTGAAAAAATAGATTCTTGAAAAATTCAATAAGTCGGTAATTTCAAACTATGAATTAGGATATAAATCCTGTTCGTTACAAAAATTTATAGCTATTTTGTGCCATAAATCCGTATTTTATGGCGATGAAACAGTAAAAAGCAGCAATTGGGAGTAAATTACCTTTTTTATAAATGTATACTCTATCTTGATGACAAAAAAGTTGTAATACATCATTTATTTATCAGTAGAGGGGTTCTATGTTTAAAAAGCTCACTCCTATGGTTGCTCTGTTTGTTTCACTGCTATTGTCGTGTGCCATGACTGCTAAAACTTGGGCACAAACGGCTACCCTGTTTGCGAATGGATTTCTTCTGCCAACTGGCGTTACGGTTGATTCAAACGGCAATCTCTTTGTAGTTTCAGATAAAGTTCTCAATGTCGCCGTCAGTAAGTTTGCTCCCAATGGAGCATTACTTGGGGAAATTCCTATCGGCGGTTTTACTATTGGGTTTCAAGGTAAGATAGCAACTAACCCAGTTACGGGACAACTCTTTTTCTTAGCCCCAAATGGACAGATTTTATTAATCAATCCAGTAAATGGTGCAACGGTTCCACTTGTAAATCTACAGAATATTCCTATTGATACGAGTAGTATCTTTGACATAGCTTCTGGTACGGTTGGCAATTTTGGAGGTAATTTGGGTTTGAGTTCGTTTTTCAACTATGGTGATATTGCTGTTTTGCAACGTCAAAACATCACCGATTTATTTGTCACTGGTACATCGCAAGCTCAAGCTTTTCCCTTCATTATGCGCTTGCGGTTTCAAAATAATACTTTAGTTCAAGCAAAAATAATCGCTGGCTCTAGCGCTTCAACAGCAGGAAGTTCTAATTTCGCCTCGGGAATTGCCGTGAATAATCAGGGAACTGTATTCGCAACTTTGCCAATTCCAACACGCAATTTAATATTGGGTAATTATAATGCACCAGTGGCTTTTAATGCTGATTTCGATCTAACACCCAATACATCTGACGATCCTGATATTGTGTTAAACGGCATTGATTTATCAACAAAAGGAATGACATCTGATGCTGCTGGTAACTTTTATGTTGCAGGCTCTTCAGTAGGCAGTACAATTGGCGGTATTGCCGCAGGTAGTGGTGGATTATATGTGTTTTCACCAACCTTAGATAGAGTCGTCAATACAATTCCTGTGGGAGGATTGCCGGGAACATCTGATGTTGCGGTGAATCCAGCAGGAGGAGTTTATGTGACAACTCAAGATAGCGTTATTTTGTTGAGATAACCATCTTTAATTGCAAAGTCAGGGGAAGGGTTGGGGAGGGGTGTACTTCGGGGAAACTCAAAGAAAGCACCTTACGAATAATTAACTACAAAATACATTCAATAATTAAAAATTTAACTGGTTATACACCATCCAATTTTTAG
>JBCBQE010001154.1:1763-2076 GCA_039820385.1 Cyanobacteria bacterium J06635_10 | reverse complement strand
ATTTTCTATAGTAAAAGGTTCGGGGATTAATTCAAATACAATAATTTCATCATCGCGACGATATCCAGGGCGATCGCGAACTTCCCGATTTAATTCTTCTCGGAATAAGTCGCGAATTATTTGATTGTTTAAATTAGCATTTATGTCAGAATTTGTAATAGATGAATTTTGATTTAACAACCAGGCTTCTAAAGCTTCAAAATTGGGAACAATTAAAGCACCTAAGGCTTTTTTATCTTGCCCTACAAGCATAATTTGGTCGATATAGAGACTTCGCAAACAAGCATTTTCAATTGGTTGGGGTTCAATATTT
>JBCBQE010001154.1:0-1753 GCA_039820385.1 Cyanobacteria bacterium J06635_10 | reverse complement strand
ATTTGATTTTCTGTAGTTAACCAACCAATATCACCTGTATTGAACCATCCTTCGGAATCAATTGCTTTTCTAGTAGCTTCAGAATTTAAATAATATCCTTCCATTACCTGTTCTCCCCTTGCCATCACCAAACCCCGTGTATTTGCAGGTAGGATTTCCCCGCTTTCTAAGTCCACAATTTTGATTTGGGTTGCGGGAACGGGTTTACCCGAACTACCTCGCAAATTGCGGTAATATCGACGCGCACAAAGTACAGGAGATGTTTCTGTGAGTCCGTAACCAACTAATATTTGAATTCCCACAATTTCAAAAAAATCTTCCAAATGTTGGGCAAGGGAACCACCTCCACAAATTAATTGTTTTATATTACCTCCTGTTGCCTGTTGGATTTTTTTGTAGACTATATTTTCACCGAGAAAATGTAAAGGTGCCAGTAATATGGTGGTTTTCCAAGCATTGATAATTTCTGCTGTCGTGGGATTTAAATTTTCTAAATCGAGTCTTTTCCAAGTACGGACAGCTTTTATATATCTACCACTAACTTTCAGAAAATTATTGATTAATTTTTGCATTCGTGGCGATTTATCGCGGAATGATTTTTGAATTCCTTCATAAAATGATTCCCAGAGTCTGGGAACTCCTATAACATATTGGGGTTTATATTCCTGTAAATCTTGTTTTAAATAACGACGATTTGTATAGATTTGAGTACATCCTTGAGACAGTGTATAATATTCTCCGACTCTTCCAAAACTATGCCAAGTAGGTAATATACTCAGGGTTTTATCCCCTACACTGGGCTGAATAATTGCAGGAATAGTATTAATTTGATGAATTAAATTACTGTGGGTAAGCATCACTCCTTTTGGTTTACCAGTTGTTCCAGATGTGTAAATTAATGTCGCTAGTTTCTGGGGATTGCTCTCCACTGGCTGCAATTTAAAGTTAGTTGCTAGTTGGATTAATTGGGAAAAATTTATAATTTGTATATCTTTTTGAGTATCTTGAATATTTTGATCTTCTCTTGGTTCTTCGTCTGATAATAAAACTATCCATTCTAATAATATATTCGGGGAATTGCTATATATCTCCGGCGCAATTTTATTCAAAGTTTTGATATTTTCTACTACTAAACCAATACTGCCGCTATGCTCTAAAATATATAACAATTCTTCCTTATCTGCTGCCGAAGAACGTACTGCATTTGCCGCTCCAGCCATGATTATCCCCTGGTCTGCTATCATCCAGCGAGGGCTATTATCGGCAAACAAAGCAACTCTTGAGGGTATACTTTCTGGGGAATTTTCACCTATACCCAAAGCTTGAATACCTGCCGCAAATTGTTGGATTTGGTAGTAAAGTTGCGAGTAAGTTAGAGTTATTTTTGGTTTACTGTGGGGGTCAATTAAGGCTGTAATATCCCCAAATTTATTGGCAGTAATCTCCCAAATTTTCGATAATGATTTTATATCACTGTAATCAATCAAACCTGTCATTTGATATTTTTCTGTCGCAGAAAAAGTATATTTATTCATTGTATTTTGGGTAATAAAAATCTGAAATTTTGACTTTGTTAAATTAAATTATTCCGGATTGCTACATGTAAAAATTTTAATGATATCTCAGCTAAACATTTTAAAAAATATTCAATCACCGTATGATTATCAAGATACTATAGGAATCCTATTTGAAAATTGAAAAAAAACTCAGTACCCTTGAATTTACTAAAACCTTTTTGCATCTAGCATGAGTG
>JBCBQE010001153.1:0-2080 GCA_039820385.1 Cyanobacteria bacterium J06635_10 | reverse complement strand
GTATCTATATGTTCAACTGATTTTATTTGTATTTGAGCAAGTAAACGATAAACATCCTTTTGTAATTTGAAAGCTGGTTTTCTCCCAATAGGTTCTCCAAAATCAGCTAATAACATCCAGTGACGCTCGGAATTTATACTCAGAACTGTAGGAATATGTTCGGGAAATAATTTTTTTAATTCAGTCGTAACTACCGGTTCATCACAAAAAAGAGGTAATGTAGAAGCTTCCTTAAGATAAAGATTTCCAGCGGTAGTACTCACTTTTAATACACAAGAAATTCCCCAACTCTTAATACATTCTACAGGAGCAAGTTGTTGATAATTGAATTCCAATAATTGCTCTTCAATCCATCGAGTTGCTGATTTAAACCAACCTCTTCGAGCCCAAGGTGGACGCAATTCGGGAATATCACCGCTCTCAATCTCGATTAAATATTCTTCAATAACCGATTTATGTTCTGGTAATTTCAAAGATAGATTTCTCAAATTTTCCAAATCAATCCAAGAACCTGCTTTTAATTCCGTGATAGAATCGTTTTGTTCCAGTACATATACACCGTGAATTTCACGCTTCGATTTATCATAATTGTTCTGAGCGTAATATAAAGCATTTACCGAAATCCCCAATTTTTGCTCAAAAGCTTGCTTGATATCTCCAAAATCATCACAGTATATATCGCAATCGAGACGAACATCAGGTAGAAACCAACCAGCTTGATTCGAGAGCATCAAAACCTTAGCTTCAGTTGGGTGAGGTAAAATTGCATATAGATGAGAAGACCATTTACGCTGCAAAAAATTGGGAATTGCGTCTTTGAAGACTGAGAGCATAGTAACAGAGGTGAGGTTTGACTTTGTTTGATGGGATTTTTTTGACTTAGTTTAACTCATATAACTTATATCAAGTTCTCCGTTGCGCTGTCTTCGCTGAAGCACAACTACAAACATTACTCGTGAAAACTAAAATCCTTTAACCTTGTGCTTCCAAGCAGGCTTGTAAATCAGCCAAACTGCTAAAATCTAACAGTGCTTCGCTGAGATTTTCCAGAGTAGCTAAAGGTAAACCCGAAATTGAAGAACGTATTTCCTCAGAAAGTTCTCCGAAACGCTTGGTTAGCTGTCGTATCACCAATCTTAAAGTCGCAAAAATAAATTTACACATTTGGTAGCATCCCAAATACTTTTTTGTATTATCAACTAGGTGAAATTATAATATAACCTTGTCTAAATCTACTCTCGTAGCATAATTTATCACGTTCATAAGGAAGTAATTTATCATATTCAATTCCTTGATCAGATGGAAATTTATTAATTTGAATAATATTTTTTAATTGACTATAACGAGGTTTACGTTCCCCATAGGTTAATAAGCAAAGAGGTTCATTTTTATTTTTATATCTTCTAAGCCAGACAATAAAATCAAGAGAGTTAAATTTATCGGCTAAATTAATATTTTTTAGGTTTTGATCCTGGTTTTGTAATATTAAGTTTTTACCACCTGGTTTGTCGGTTTGAATTATGTCTGATTCGATATTAGATAAACCAACTTTTCCTCTGTTGATGAATTCTATTTTAGTACCTATCCATTCTGGCTCTTCATAGATATTTGTAAAAATAATTTCTTTTATTCTATCGCTTATATAATATGTTTGATATTTAAATCTATCTGGAAATATAGGATAAAAAATAAATCCAAGTAAACAACCGACGAGAAATACTATTGCTAATTTAGTAATTTCATTTCCGAAAAAATCTCTGATTTGTTTAAAGATTAAAAGAAGTCTTATTTTCCTAATATCCATCTGTAACAATGCCTCAATATTTAATTTATTAAGTACGTTTAATTTTAATCTTAGAAATTTTACAAACAGAGTAAAGTATTGTTAATACAATTAAAAACAAAAAATCCTGAAATACAACAAAAATATGCATCCGATACTAGATGAATAAAGCTTTATTTTGCTCCAGCTAAAATAATAAAAACTGGTCATTAATATTCATAGGAATTACATAACTGGCACATTTTTCTTGTAGGGGAGGCAAAAAGTGGTGTAGATTTACGAACCACTTTATTGCCG
>JBCBQE010001152.1:0-2080 GCA_039820385.1 Cyanobacteria bacterium J06635_10 | reverse complement strand
ATTTAAGTGAGTCTATTACGAAAGCAGCAGAAAATCATCAAGAAACTGTCGAAAAACTATTTGAAATTAAGCAAAATAAAATCGAAGAAAGTTTTTCATTAAAAGAGGAATTCCTCTTTACCGAACAAAATCCTTTATTATTTATCTCATACAAAAATCCACGCTTCCCCGCTTTTCTGAATAAAAGAGGCGTAGAAAAAATTAAAGATGAATCTATACTACCGGATATTCATCAATTACTTTATTTATGCGGCCAGTCGAAATTCACTTATCAACAAATTGAGAAGCAAGTTAGCGAGCCGATGTTAGATTTGTTGAATAAATGGATAAAATCTAGCATTGTAAAAGAACAACCGACAGTAGAAGTTGGAGTTCCTTTCAATACACCTGGAGTATTTCGATTGCAGCATGCATCGGTACTATATCGCACCAAAACTACGGGTATATTGACTGACCCACACTTACATTCTAATTACGGTATTCCGGAATTAAAATCTGATATTACTCGCGCTCAACTGGAAGGGTTGGTAGATGGGATTTTAATTTCTCATCCTCATTACGATCATTGGCATTATCCTACCTTGATGATGTTTGCACCGGAAATTCCTATTTTTGTACCGAAAGTACCGCGTGCTTCGGTTATGTGTGAAGATATGGTAGGAAGACTAAAAAGTTTAGGATTTACTAATGTCATCGCAGTAGATTGGTATTCTGAACCCATTCGAGTCGGGGATATTGATATCCATGTTTTACCCTTTTATGGCGAACAGGCTTTAGTTCCAGAATTCGATAAACCTAAATATCCTGAATTGAGAAATTGGGGTAATACTTATTTACTAGATACGGAATTCTATAAATCATGGTTATTAATAGATGCTGGACAAGAACCTAATAGTTCTATGATAGAAGTCGCCGAGCATGTGAAAGATAAATTCGGTTCAATCGATTTGCTTATTAGTAATTTTCAGCCTTTATCTTATAACTCTATCGGTACAGATTTATCTGGGTGGGGAATTGATATTGTGGCTAATTTACTCAGCAATCCCCAAATTTTCTCTGTCACGAATAAACCCGAAGGCGCTTATGTTGCTTTACTGGGGCCTAAAGGAGTTGCAGAAATTTGTAACATCGTCGGTGCAAAAGCTTGTTTCCCCTATGCTGATAGTTGGGCAGAAATAGGGCAACCAGGGGTACACGATCGAGAATTAATTTCCCTAGTTCAAGCCGAATTGCAAAAAATAGGCTGTTCAACTCAAGTAATTCCTTGGACAATTGGCGATGGTTATGTAAATCGTAAAGTTGGAGAATGGAATCTAGAAGCTGGTAATTGGTACGTGAATAATTAGCAACAAGTTTGCAAAAAGGTATACATGATATCTTCTACCCAAACGGTTAAGAAATGTTATTCAAGGCGACAAAGTGCGTTTTCAAAAGAATATCTGGAAAACTTACAAATAGATATTCTTAATAGTCCCTATTTAGCAGCCAGTCAATTGAGTGATGGCTTTATACAAACAAAAGGATTTTCTGTTGTATTTAAACGTTCGACAATAGCTAAAGTAGAGGAACATTTTCCCTATTTTAAACCTTACTTAGATAAGGCTCTAAAAGCTAGTTGTAATGCTTTTTATTTAAATCCTCTTGTATTAGAAGGAAATGCTTATGTAGAAGCCCATGTGGATTGTAGTATATCTGAATATGGTATGGAAATGACTATACCAAATTTAGTGAGCGTGCTATATGTCCAAGTTCCTTCGGATTTACAAGGAGGAGAATTAGTATTACAACAAAGTGAAGAGCAAGTATGGCATATTCCCCCTCAAATGAATACATTACTTTATTTTTTGGGTTGGGTAATGCATTCAGTAAATCCAGTACAGACTTCACAAAAACGGATAAGTTTAATTTGCGAACAATACAATTTGAGTGAATCTAGATTGACAAAAATACCTGATTTTGAGATTAAGTCAGCATTGCTGGGATGAAGGGGAAGAAGAGGGAGAGGGGGAAGAGGAGCCACTGCGTTGCCGAGGTATCCTCCGTTGTAGGGGGGTGTCCCCCACTCGCTATTGCTGTTACT
>JBCBQE010001151.1:0-2090 GCA_039820385.1 Cyanobacteria bacterium J06635_10 | reverse complement strand
AGACGTAACACTGTTACGTCTCCTGCAATGTGAAATCATAATTTCATATTACGATTGTGCAACGCCCGGAATTTGATATGAGCTATGAAAATTTTTCCGATTAGACTTCAACCTAATGCAGATTTACGACAAAGTTTAAAAAGCTTTGCAGTTGAACAAAATATCCAAGCAGGGTTTATATTAACGGCGATTGGAAGTTTAAAGGAGGCGAAAATCCGCTTTGCCAATCGAGACAGCAGTATAGTGTTAACCGAAAAGTTTGAAATACTTTCTCTCAACGGCACTTTAGCAACCACTGGGGTACACCTCCATATGGCGATACGCAAAGCGTGATGCCAAAGGCATATCGCCGATAGTTATGGTAAAGTAATTGGCGGACACCTTAGTGATGGTTGCATTATTTACACTACTGCCGAAATCGTTATTGGCATAGCAGAAAATTTTAGTTTTCACAGAAGCCTTGACGAACAAACAGGATTTAACGAGCTTGAAGTTGTATCGTTAATATAGTTCTTTATTCTTAATATATATTTACTTCAACCCCTGACTATAAACTTAGTACAAGGATTTATCGGATTTTTTTCCCATTTCCCTGTATCCCAATTTCCCCATCCATCAAAAGTAGCTACCAGGAATGGCGCTTGTACTTGAGTGATAGGAGCAGGCTTCATTTCCCCTCGAAAGTCTAGAATTTGGACTATTACAAGGTAAGCAACAGCTAAAAGTATGGAAATGATACCTGTAATAACAGCAACAATTTTTCCTCTATCCATTATTCTTAATCTAAACGAAAATTATTATACGATGCAATTATCAATATTGCTACAATCGGTGGTGGGATTTAACCGCGATTTTTTTGGGAGGTGGATTTTATCATCAATAAACTTTTGTATAAGTAGTATGCGATGAATAAATCTTTCACTAAAGCGAAATCCACAAATATCCTGTACTAAATTATAAATAGTTCTTGTGCTTTTATGTTTAAAATCAGGACACAAAGCTAAAGATTTATCCAAAAATTTTAAGTAAAGTGAATAGTCTATATACATATAATCTCTAGCTAATTCAAAATAGCCTTGGGCTAAAGCAAGGCGATAATTAATTGGAATCTCTTGCTGATGTTGCTGTGAGAGTCTTGTTTCGACTTTTTGTAAGACTTTACAGTGATTTTCTACCCAACGCGGCTTTGAAGCTGTAGAGACTGTAACGTTACCGTATCGTCGATATATTGAATAACAGCCTGGTTGATAAAGTATTTTTACACCAGTCATCACAACGGAGATGAAGAAATCTCTATCTTGTGCAGCAGAAAAACTTTCATCCCATCCGCCGCTTTTTTCTACAGCACTTCTTTTATACAATAAAGATGCAACAGCAGTCCACCAATTTTCGATTAAAGATAGCAGAATGTCTGTTTGTTTTCCAGGTTTTTTGATCTCATCGAGGAATATTACCCCATTCGATTGATGCCCTTGATATCGCCAATCACCATAAACAACATCTGCTCCTGTTTGTTCTAAAAGGTTTACTTGTCTTTCAATTTTTTCTGGTAGGATGAAATCATCCGCATCAAGGAACTGAATATATTCTCCTTTGGATAAAGCAAAGCCTCGATTCCTCGCGTAGCTTCCACCTTTATTTTTAGTCAGACGTTTCCAGGTTATTTTATCTCCATAGCTTTTGATGATTTCCATGGACTTATCGGTGGAAAAATCATCAATTACAATAATTTCTAGATGAGGATAGGTTTGCTCTAAACAACTATCAATGGCTTCTGCTATCCACTTTTCGGCATTAAAACACGGAATAATTACGGAAACAAGTTTGTGCATTTTTTTGAAATAAAAGTTTTGATTTGTCAATTATTTAAGTTGAGATTCATCAAATTCAGATTTATAGGCATTTTCCAGATTTATTCAAGTTAGTCAATACATCTTTGGAGTTATAATCAAAATTTGGCGATCGCTGTTTATTATTAGTTAGGAATTGTTCAGGTGTTAAAAAGTTGGGTTCCCAGATTTATTCAAGTTAGTCAATACATCTTTGGAGTTATAATCAAAATTTGGCGATCGCTGTTTATTATTAGTTAG
>JBCBQE010001150.1:0-2097 GCA_039820385.1 Cyanobacteria bacterium J06635_10 | reverse complement strand
ACGCGACATTAGTAAAATATTTGATGAAAGTTCTATAGTTAAAAGTACATATAGACCATTTATCAAAAAATATCTTTATTTTGATAAGCATTTTAATGGAAGAACTTATCAACTACCTCAAATTTATTTTAAAAGTAATAGTCATTCTGATAATAAAGCAATTTGGATCAAATCGGGTGTCGATGCAGCTGATTTTTGTATCGCTATTAAATATATACCTGATGTTTTAACTAATGGTGGCTCTCAATGCCTCCCACTCTACCGCTACGACAAGGAAGGAAACCGCATCGACAATATTACCGATTGGGGATTAAAACAATTCCAAAATCATTACAACAACTTTGCGATAAGCCCAAAGGGCATGCGCTTCGCGATCGCAAAAGAAGATATCTTTCACTACACTTACGCTGTCTTACACAATCCCGAATATCGTCAAAAGTACGAACTCAATTTAAAACGAGAATTCCCCCGTTTACCTTTCTACGATGATTTTTATCAATGGGTTAACTGGGGAATGTTATTAATGGATTTACATATTAATTATGAAAATGTTACACCTTACCAATTAAAACGAATTGATATACCTTTGGAAAAATGTAGAGACGCGTTCGCAAAGCGTGTCTGAAGGACATAATTTCGCGTCTCTACAAAGGTAAAATTGAAAGCGGATAAAGATAAAGGAACAATCATCTTAGATAACGTCACTACTCTCCAAGGTATACCAAAAGAAGCTTGGGAATATCGTCTTGGTAATCGTTCTGCTCTAGAATGGATTTTAGATCAATATAAAGAAAAGAAACCTAAAGACGCTACTATTGCAGCGAAATTTAATACCTATCGTTTCGCGGATTATAAAGAACAGGTGATTGACTTATTGCTGGGAGTATGCGCTGTGAGTGTAAAAACTATGGAAATTATTCAAGCGATGTCTTAAATTTTCTTTTTATTCACAACTTATAAATTGTACTTTAAGCTAAAAAAATTTATAAATATCTATTATTCCCATTACGCTCTAAGATTACCTATAAAATTTCTCCCCCTCTTCCCCCTCTTCCCCCTCCCTCAACGCCGGTAATTTTCTACAGGGAAGGGAGTAAGGTTTCAACCCGAGGCGAGTATGGGAGAAAACCTATTATATTATTCTAGGTTTATGGTGCGTGACGGTAATTTCAAATTAGTTTGTTATGGGTGGTAAAGTATCGTAACCGTCACACACCCTACAAAATAGCAAAATCGAATAATTTTGACTTATGTTGTGATTAAATTTAAATTATGCACGTCACAATTCTCACTCTCGGCTCCCGTGGTGATGTTCAACCTTTTATTGCTTTGGGAGTAGGTTTACAACAAGCTGGATATAAAGTCAGAATTGCTAGTCAAGCTACTTTTGAGTCAAATATTCGCTCTTATGGTTTTGAATTTGCTTTAATGAGCGGTAATCCGAAAGAAGCGCTGGAAAGCTCTCAAGGGCAAGCGATGCTAAAAAGCAAAAACCCCATTGCTTTTATCCGTCGTTTGGAGAATTTGCTCGAGCCTATACTGAAACCCGTTTTACTCGATTCATGGGAAGCTTGTCAGGATACTGATGTAATTATTGGAGGAGGATTCCCTTTCTGGGGAATTGATATTGCAGAAAAATTAGGTATCCCTTTTTATTATGCTTATCTGACACCGAGTTATCCAACTACAGCATTTCCTAATCCACTGACACCACAACAGTTAGATAAGTTAGGAGGAATTTACAATCGATTTAGCTTCACGCTTACCAATCAACTATTTTGGCAATTTTTTCGCAAACCAATTAATAATTTTCGTAAATCTATTCTTGATTTACCACCAATAGGTGTTATGAAAAATGCTTTCACAAATATGGAAGATGCTAAAGTCAATTATCTTATTGGTTGTAGTCCTTCCGTTCATCCTAAACCAAAAGATTGGTCAAATCGGGTTCATCTTACAGGATATTGGTTTTTAGATGCACCTGATAATTTTATTCCTCCAGCAGATTTAGTAGAATTTCTCAAAACTGGTTCTCCTCCGGTATATATTGGCTTCGGTAGCATGGGTGGTGAAGAAGCACAAAAAATCGGCGAAATT
>JBCBQE010001149.1:0-2104 GCA_039820385.1 Cyanobacteria bacterium J06635_10 | reverse complement strand
GAATGGGATGACAGCGAATGGATGGAAAAACGTCGTCATCACGATCCACTTTCGCAACCAGTTTCAGTTTATGAAGTACATTTGGGTTCCTGGTTACACGCTGGAACTGAGGAACCGCATAAATTACCAGATGGAAAATCCGAGCCTGTGGTGCAGGTTTCGGAACTCAAACCGGGAGCACGCTTTCTAACTTATCGGGAATTGGCAGAAAAACTGATTCCTTATGTTAAAGAATTGGGTTATACCCATATCGAATTGCTACCGATCGCCGAACACCCGTTTGATGGTTCTTGGGGATATCAAGTAACTGGTTATTACGCTCCGACTTCCCGTTTTGGTAGTCCTCAAGACTTGATGTACTTTGTAGACCAATGTCATAAAAACGACATTGGTGTACTTGTCGATTGGGTTCCCGGTCACTTTCCTAAAGACGGACATGGATTAGCTTTCTTTGATGGTACCCACCTTTACGAACACGCAGATCCTCGTAAAGGCGAACACAAAGAATGGGGAACTCTGGTGTTTAATTATGCACGTCATGAAGTGCGTAATTTCCTGACGGCGAATGCCTTATTTTGGTTTGATAAATATCATATTGATGGCATTCGCGTTGATGCGGTAGCTTCAATGCTTTATCTTGATTACTGTCGCAAACCCGGGGAATGGGTTGCAAATGAATATGGCGGTAGAGAAAACTTAGAAGCGGTAGAATTTCTCCGGAGTGTAAATCACCTGATCTTTAGTTATTTTCCCGGTTCGCTTTCCATTGCGGAAGAATCGACTTCATGGCCTATGGTATCTTGGCCTACGTACACCGGTGGACTGGGCTTTAACTTAAAGTGGAACATGGGTTGGATGCACGACATGCTCGATTATTTCAGCATGGATCCTTGGTTCCGTCAGTTCCATCAAAACAATCTTACCTTTAGTATGTGGTATCACCACAGCGAAAACTTTATGTTAGCGCTCTCCCATGACGAAGTGGTCCATGGTAAGAGTAATATTATCGGTAAAATGCCTGGAGATAGATGGCAAAAGTTCGCTAATGTGCGTTGCTTATTTGCTTATATGTTCGCTCATCCCGGCAAGAAAACCATGTTTATGAGCATGGAATTTGGGCAGTGGAGTGAATGGAATGCTTGGGCAGATTTAGAATGGGGCTTGATGCAGTTCGAGCCACATCAACAGTTAAAGATATTTTTCCAACATTTGAATCAGCTTTATCGTAGCGAGCCTGCTTTATATAGCCAAGATTTTGAAGAAGCTGGGTTTCAATGGATTGACTGTAGCGATAACCGTCACAGTGTAGTTTCATTTATTCGCCGCTCGAGAGATTCTGATGATTTTGTTGTTGCTATTTGTAATTTCACGCCACAACCCCATTCTCACTACCGTATCGGCGTACCGGAGCCGGGATTTTATACTGAATTATTCAACAGCGATGCACGGGAATACGGCGGCAGCAATATGGGTAATTTAGGTGGAAAATGGACGGATAGTTGGTCAATGCACAATCAAGAACACTCCTTGGATTTATGTCTACCACCTTTAGGAGTATTAATTTTGAAATTAGATAGAAATAAAACTGCTGAGGTGACTGAAGAAGGGTTCTAGCTATTGCTGATCTTTCAGAGTAATACCCTCTCAATCAGCAGAAAATTTGGGCTATTAGGTCAAAGTAATAAATCAACAGATGCCTATAAAGTAATTTAGGCATCTGTTAATTTAACGATTCATTGAGAGCTAACTGAGGGGGTAAGCTCTCAATGACTAACTCTTGCTAATGTCCACATTCCATTGCTTGGATACCCATGGAGCGACTCCCTCGTCAATAGTAAAGGTAGTATTACCATCACTTTTAATATTTATAGTGAACTTCCCTGGGCCACCGAAGTTGGAGCCGATAAAAACGAGTTTACCCGAACCTCCAGCTGCGTTTAGACATTCCGTTAGATCTATGGTGGCACCGGGATTCACGGCATAATTGGCATCGAAAGTATAAATCGTGAATGTGTCTGTGTTGCCATCAGGGTTTAATAACACGGTAAGGCGATTGTCGGCAGCAGTAATTTCCATGGTAAGTGCACTGCTGTATGTAATACTC
>JBCBQE010001148.1:0-2105 GCA_039820385.1 Cyanobacteria bacterium J06635_10 | reverse complement strand
CTCATAACTCCTAACTCAATAAGAGACGTAGCACTGCTACGTCTCTACACTCCGCGAGTTCTTTATTTCCAATTTACAAATAATTAAAATGTTAAATTCTTCACAAATAAAAACAGGTACTATTCTGGATAAAATTGTCATCCACAAACAGCAAGAAGTTGCTGTGATGAAGGAAAAATTACCTTTAGAAGAGTTAAAAGCGAAGGTAGATTTAGCTCCTTCTGTGAAAGATTTTTTAAATAATCTGCGACAAAATAATATCAAACCAAGTATTATTGCAGAAGTGAAAAAAGCTTCACCAAGCAAAGGCGTAATTTGTGCTAACTTTGAAGCGGTAAAAATTGCTCAAGCTTATGAAAGAGGTGGTGCTAGCTGCATTTCTGTCTTAACAGATGAGAAATTTTTTCAAGGGAGTTTTGAAAATTTACGATTAGTTAGAAAGAGTGTAGATTTACCGTTGTTGTGTAAAGAATTCATCATTGACCCCTATCAAATTTATTTTGCAAGAGTCAATGGTGCAGATGCTGTATTATTAATTGCAGCTATTTTAGCCGATGACATACTACAGTCTTTTCTGCAAATTGTACAAGATTTAGGTATGACTGCATTGGTGGAAGTTCATACAAAATCAGAACTTGAACGAGTATTGAGATTATCAAATGTAAAATTAGTGGGAATCAATAATCGGAACTTGGAAGATTTTACTGTTGATTTAAATACTACGAAATATCTCTTAGATGAATGTCGTCAAGAACTCAATAAATTAGATATTACGGTTGTCAGTGAATCTGGTTTATATACCTATAGCGATTTAAATTTTGTAGCTAGTTCGGGTGCCGAGGCTGTCTTAATTGGTGAATCTTTAGTTAAGCAAGTTGATGTTGAAGAAGCTGTGAAAAAATTAAGGAAACAATATAAAATTGTTCGCAGGCTATAAGAGTGGGACTTTTCGTTGTTCGGACTAAAATTGTGCCTGCCTATTTTTGCATAATTTATAATTTCTTCCTCTAGTAAATAATAGTTATAGTGAAATGAATTCAAATGACTTCAATATCTGAAAAATTTACAAATTTACGTGCCAAAAAGGAATGTGCTTTAATTCCATTTATTACTGCTGGCGATCCCGATTTAGAAACTACAACTGAAGCTTTAGCAATATTAGAAGCCAATGGTGCCGATTTTATTGAGTTAGGTGTTCCTTATTCAGATCCGTTAGCAGACGGCCCAGTCATTCAAGCGGCGGCTACTCGCTCCCTCAACAGTGGAACTCGCTTAGATGATGTTTTGCAGATGGCGCAATCAGTTACTCGTAAAATCCAAACGCCGATTATCCTGTTTACTTATTACAATCCCATTTTAAATTTAGGGGTTAACCAGTTTCTCAAACGAATTGCTGAAGTAGGAATCAAAGGTTTAGTCGTACCCGACTTACCCTTAGAAGAAGCAGATAATTTAATACAGTCTGCCGAGGCTGCGGGAATCGAAGTCATATTATTAGTTACTCCCAACACCCCCAATCAAAGAATAAAGGCGATCGCCGAAAAATCCCGCGGATTTATTTATTTAGTAAGCGTTACTGGCGTTACGGGTGTTCGTTCCCAATTACAAACGCGGGTAAAAGATGTATTGCAAAATATTCGCAGTATTACAGATAAACCCATCGCTGTTGGTTTCGGCATATCCAACCCACAACAAGCCCATCAAGTCAAAGAATGGGGTGCAGATGCAGTAATTGTCGGTAGTGCCTTCGTCAAACGTCTTGGAGAATCAACACCATACAACGGATTGCGAGCCATCACAGATTTTTGTCACGACTTAAAAACATCAATTGCAAAAGAGGAGTTAGGAGTTAGGAGTTAGGAGTTAGGAGTTAAAAATTATCTCCCCATCTCCCCATCTCAATACCCAATATCCAATAAATAAGGAAAAATTATGTTAATAACCAATCAAAATACTTCAACTTCTCCAGACTCTCTGGGTAGATTTGGTAAATTCGGCGGTAAATATGTACCCGAAACTTTAATGCCTGCGTTGAGCGAATTAGAAACGGCTTATCAAAAATACCGCAACGATCTGGAATTTCAAAGCGAACTTAAGGGACTATT
>JBCBQE010001147.1:0-2111 GCA_039820385.1 Cyanobacteria bacterium J06635_10 | reverse complement strand
AGGAAGAAAAACTGTACCGATATTTGTTACCTAGAGAGCATACAAAAATCAATTATAATTCCGATAAATGGAGTTGAAACTAAAAAAAATTGCTGACTTTAAACTAGGGAATAATCTAAAATCTAAAATCTAAAATCGAATGACATCACTTACATTAAATTTAAATCCAATAATCAAACTCACCCAAGAACAGTTTTATCAACTCTGTGAAGCAAATCCGGAGTTAAAACTAGAACGTAATGCCCAAGGAGAATTAATTGTTATGCCACCTACGGGAGGAGAAACAGGAAGAAGTAACGTAAATCTGATTTTTCAAGTCGCAAGATGGAATGAAGATAATCTTCTTGGAGAAGTTTTTGATTCATCAACTGGATTTACTTTACCATCAGGTGCCGATCGTTCGCCAGATGTTTCTTGGGTAGAAAAGTCTCGTTGGGATGCTTTGAGTAAGGAACAAAAAGAAAAGTTTATTCCTCTTTGTCCCGATTTTGTAATTGAAATCATGTCACCCTCTGACAATTTGAAAAAATTGCAAAATAAGATGCAAGAGTATATTGAAAATGGATGTCGTTTAGGTTGGTTGATAAATCGGAAACAACAGGAAGTTGAAATTTATCGTCAAGGAAAAAACGTGGAAGTTTTGAAATTACCTCAAACTGTTTCGGGAGAAGATATTTTACCTGGATTTGTACTGAATATGCAGAAAATTTGGGAGTAAAATATTCGATAAAATTATTATTGATTAATGAGTAGAATACATAGTTCCAAGAATATTTCAATAAATTAAAAATTTGTCAACAAAAACGAAAAAACCGGGGGAGTATATCCGTAAATTAGCTCGGAAACGAAACCTGTCAGCAATGATATGTTTTTCTCTATTTGCGGGTGTTTTAATAGCGACGGTGTGGTTATTTATTATTTTTAGTACTTCTGCTGTAGGAATTTTGCTTTCCTTAACAGGAGTTGTAAGTTCATATTATTTGTACTGTCGCGGGAGGTACTTTCAAAAAAGAGCCTTGGATGCTCAACGTGGTGCCAAAGCCGAAACTGATGTAGCTAATTTATTAGATGTTTTAGAATCTCGAAGATGGCAAATCGAATATAATTTGAAAATTAAAAGATGGGGAGATGCAGATGTGGTATTGTATTCTCCTAAAGGTAATTGGTACGTTGTTGATGTTAAGTCTCATGGTGGAACGAAAATATCTGAAAACGGGCATTTAAGAAGACGTTATGGGAAAAAAATTGTTGATTTCAAAGAAGGCAATTTGATTAGAAAAGTTAAAGGACAAGCAAGAGAAGTGAAGTTGTTAAAAGGTGCCTCTTGGGTAACTGCAATGCTTTGTTTTACAAGAGGTGGTGTGGATATTTCTGATAGTGAAGTTAGTGGTGTTTATGTGGTGAGTGCTGGGGATTTGGTTGATACTTTGTTGTGGTTGGATAAGTGATTAGCCATCAGTTACTACCTTGTTATACCAATTCTGCATCTCTGTTGCGCTTTATCGTCCTCAGCCGGCTAAGACTGGAGGCAGTCGCAACAACGCGGGGAACCCGCGTATTCGCAGCGAAACTACCTACTTCAGTTGTTTGTTGACGATAAATTCCCGAAACTTCCCTATTATAAGTACCTTTGTAAATTTTACCTTTAATTTTCTTATCTTGTCCGCAATAGTTAGCTAATTCTGTGGTAATGGTTTTACCAAAATGGAATGAAGTTGAATTTCTAGCACGACAAGCATATTCCCATTGTGCTTCACTCGGTAAGCGATATATTCTTCCTGTTTTATGTGATAATCGCTCGCAAAATTCTTTTGCATCATACCAAGAAACTCGTTCTACAGGTAAGTTATCTCCTTGAAAATAAGATAGTTCAAGTTCAAGATTACGTTTGATTTTAGGGAGATTTGCCACAAATTTCCATTGCTTTTGAGTAATAGGATATTTTCCTATAAAAAATGGTTGTACAGTAACTATATGTTGTGGACGTTCGTTTTCATCGGATGCTTCTTCATCTTTTGATGCACCCATTGAAAACTTACCACCAGGAATAGAAACCATTTCTAATACAGTTTCATTATCCAGATTTTCTTTAAAATATTCAGCTTGCTTAT
>JBCBQE010001146.1:0-2116 GCA_039820385.1 Cyanobacteria bacterium J06635_10 | reverse complement strand
CATTTTCCCTACCTTGAACTCAAATTTTCCAGTCAGGGGTAGTTTACATAAAAAGTACAACACCAACCAACTCAAGAGCATGGGACGAAGTTTCTAAAATAATTGTTTCCTGATTATTGTCCAAATATCCTGATTGTCTTTCTAGTGGATGAAGGTGGTAAGTGGAAATTACAGTAAATGAGTAGTCAATTTTCGATTGTTGTTGACTACAGGAGACCAATTTAGATACGATCTAATAAAGTCATTTTTAATGGCATTGTCTTTTACTATACAGTTTTACAAGCATTTTCACATTCTTGGCCTTACAGAGACCTTCTAGTCTTCCCAGTTTACTAAGGTCTATCAGGAAAATCTAATCTCTTTGAACGACTTTATCTCGTACCTATCAAGTCTTAATCAATTCAACCTATGACGTTACCCTTAGAGCAATTGCCCTATCCAGTTTATTTCGTCTGCCATTTGCCGAAAGAAAGTGAGAATCTGCTGAGGAAAGTTATTCATGAAGGCGCATCGTCAACCGCAGAAGATCTGATTGACCAACTCTATGAGGTATTGAGGTTGTGGTCGCCCGATCATCGCGCTGGGATTGGTACTGATATTCTAAACTGGCCAATTCAAACCTACGTGCAGTTGATGAAGCGGGGCTTGAATGTTGAATTGGTCTCACGCTATGTGCCAGGGCAGATTTGTGTGGCAGCCTATGAGCAAATCTCGCCTAAGAAACTGGCATTTAATAGCTTTGTGGTCGCCTGCCAATATGATAGAGGTCGACCAGAGTTATGTAACCACCGAATTGTTCAAAATCAGTTAAATGTGATCGATGTCAACACAGATCATTTTGTACCCCATTGGCCTCAGCCCAACCTAATTTGTCGGGATCATAATCGGGGAAATCGGCTTGAGACTTTAGCATATAAGGGACGCTTTAGAAATTTGGCAGATTCGTTTAAACAATCTGATTTTATTAAGGCACTTGAGCAACTTGGCACTACGCTAATAGCAGATAAGAATACAAAGACTGACTTAAAGCAAGTATGGGTTAATTGGCATGATTACTCACAAGTTGATGTAGTACTTGCTGTTCGCAATAATAATCCATTTTTGCTTAAGTTTAAACCAGCGAGCAAGTTGATTAATGCTTGGTTGGCAGGTTGTCCGGCTTTGCTAGGGCCAGAACCAGCCTATCAACAATTAAGAAAATCAGATCTAGACTATATTGAAGTTCAATCACCAGAAGATGCGATCTCAGCACTAAAGCGGCTAAAAAGTGAACCAGGATATTATCAGGCGATTGTGGAGAATGGCTGGCAGCGGATGCGTGAATACGATGCTGATGGAGTAGCAAAGTTCTGGCGCGATGTATTAGCGGGTCCAATCACAGAAGGTTATAAAAGTTGGCAGAAGCAATCTTTATTGGGCAAAGTTATAGGTCGGCCTATCTGGTATGCTCAACAAGCTCAATATCACAAGCAACAGAGGTTCCTCTTCAACACCAATCGTGAGGTAAATTCGTTGTCAACAAATCAGGAATAGCTGATCAAGAATAGGTAAGATCGCTTCAAATAGCATCTTTTTCTAGAGAGCTCGGCATGGGAAAGTAACCATTGAATTTAAGCTTAGAGAACTTAACGGGGCAGAAAAGTTTTCAAAGCATTGATAGCTGAAGGATGTAGAGTTTGATTCAGTCAAAAAACTATCAACAGTAGCTGTGACATACAATTGACCATAGGAGTAAGAGAGTAGTGACCTATGTTTTCAAATCTCATCAATAAGATCAAGTCTTTTATACTAGCAGATGGGGTATCTACCGCATTTTCTCGATGCCTATTAGTACACGACTAACAAAGCCAATGCCTAAGAAATCGAACACCAGCTTTTAACTTTTATTAATCGGATCAAACTGCTAGCTCACGAAATTATTTATTTTCACTAGGATAAGTCAGAGATGCGATTCACGTTAGTCATTTCCTCCCAAAACGCAACTGGTTTTCCACAATATTCTAGAAATTTATGCGTATCCTCAGCGAGTTCTTGAATCGCCCAAGCCTTGGTTTCTGGGTTCCACTGTGGACGAGATGCGACTTTCTGCATAAACAATTTATCAGATAAAAATCTC
>JBCBQE010001145.1:0-2118 GCA_039820385.1 Cyanobacteria bacterium J06635_10 | reverse complement strand
GGTGAATCTATTTTTTTTTATTTTTTTATAGTAAAATGTATATGTAATTACTTAGTATCTACGAACTATTTCTGATTTATCTTTAGTTCTGTTCCGAGTACATTTTTTTCAAAAACTTAAACCAAAATACTGGCTTTTTCTTGTTTGAGATGCCGATTTCATGGTTTTTTTTTGTCATGGAATTTTAATCATTCTTTTAAAGTTTGTTAACTTAATTAACTCGATAGAAATCTTTTACAAAAACTTCTTTTCTTCTTGACTAAATCTTCACAAAATAGCTTTTACTAGAAAAAGATGGAAATATTAGAAACTTAGTTTTCTGGGCTACACCAACTATAAATCGGCTTTCTGTAAAGGTTGCCAAAATATTACTTGAGTGTATTCACTATATGCCCTAGTATGATTTATAACTGATTGAGCATCTTGTGAGTTTGAGGTACTATGCGGACTGATTTAAGGAATTTTTTCATCAAAGCCTGCCAATCAATAACCTGTTTGGGAGTTGGAACACATAAGGTAAAATCGCCAAATTTTTCGGTAGAATTTAATGGCGTGACAGGCTGTAAAAAGACTGGTATTGCTGGATTTACCGCTGCTACCAACCTAGCTGAATGTTTCAATTCAGCAGGATCTGTATCGTGAGAAATCACGATTTTAACAAAGACTTCAATTCGAGCGTCATAACACAATTGGAGGAAATTTTCGTGTTCTTGCCAACGACTTTCACCACTAACACTAGGTAGCTTTAAGTCCATGCCTACAGAGTCTAAGTAAGGTAGAATCATAGCGAGTTGTTCCGGGCGATGTCCCCCAGATTCAAGGTATATAGGTAAACCAGTGTTTAAGCGGACTTGTGGCAGAAATTTTAATAAAAAGCTGGCATGTAGTAGAGGCTCGCCTCCAGTTAAGCTGATACTATCGTGTAAGCAAGGTATATTTTGCCGCTCAACCCATTTGATTAACATGGGTAGTGAGATAGGATTAGAGCAAATCTCAAAGTCACGACACCCAGGAGTTAGCTCAATTCTACAATTGGCGGGTGCATTCCAAGTATGAGCGCTATCACAAAAGTGACAGCGCAAGTCGCAAAAAGCAAAACGAATGAAAATTTGACGCGTTCCCACATTCAGCCCCTCCCCTTGAATTGCGGAAAAGACTTCTATCAAGCGTGCATTTTCGTTAACAGCAATTTTGGTGGTCATGGGAATAATGGCAACGTATATACAAATCAGACCCCACAATAACAGAAGTTTGTCAAGGCTTCCCTTAAAAAATTTTTCTTTAAAAAAACTTTTAAGGGTGCCCGTCGGTTCTCTTTAAATTATCAAGTCTAATTTTTTGGCTTATCCCCAATTTTAGTGGTTTTAACAACAGCTCCAAATTGGAAAAACATTTATGTTTCAGACTTTATATTTGATAGTTACCGACTTTAGTTGACTTCTTGTTCTATTGTGAACCGTCACGAGCAATATTCGATTTAAAAGTAATCAAAAGATTATTCTTCCTTAATACCTAATAAATAGGCATTTGTTTAAGGCAGTTCGCAGAACAAAATAATGTAGGTAGTATAAAACATTGATATGACAACTAACGTACAAGATTTTATGGGTGACCAACCCACAGAGGTCAATTTTCCGGTTACGTTATTAGAGGATGCGGTTAAAGTAAAGGTAAGTACTCGTTTAAGCGTGATTGAAGCTTTAAGTTTTAAGCAAACTTGTGAAGAGGTAATTGCAGCAGATTCAACTCCTAAAAAAATTCTGATTGACTTTGAACAAACTACTTTTATGGATAGTAGTGGTTTGGGTGCTTTAGTCAGTAATTTTAAGAATGCTCAAGAAAAAGAAATTGAATTTGTACTGCAAAATGCAACTCCTGCAGTGATGGCGGTACTGAATCTGACGGGTTTAGTCAATGTTTTTACAATCGAGTCAGGACAAATTACCCCCCCATCAGCTTCTCCGAGGCGAGGGGAAAAGAAATTGCCCCAAACTCATCCTTCCGTGCGTTCTTGGACGAAGCGGTTTATTGATATTGTAGGGGCATTAGTCGGTTTGGTAATTACAGCTATATTGTCTATTCCAATTATCGCTGCAATTATGATGGATGACCCTGGTC
>JBCBQE010001144.1:0-2118 GCA_039820385.1 Cyanobacteria bacterium J06635_10 | reverse complement strand
CTTCTCAAAGCGGTGAAATTGAACTACCAGTATGGGTAGATCATATCGGCTCAATTAACACACGTTGGCAAAGATATGATTTTGAGCAGCAACCTTCAATAATCACTGAAGAATCAGCACGGGAGAAACTTATTTCTATTAAGGCTCCTACAAACTAATAGTAGGAAAGATTTTTGCCATGTTAAATCGTTATAGTTGACCTAATTGGCATTAAATACCAAGTGCTGTCAAATGACTCAAACCCCAACCCAACTCACCTTAGAAGAATTCCTCTCCCTCCCCGAAGGAGACATCACCTACGAACTTGTTGATGGTGAAGCCATACCTAAAATGTCACCCAAACGTTTTCATTCCCGATTAACCCTTGCACTTTCCCAACTTCTCACAACTTGGGCGCAAAGTCGTGGTGAAGTAGGTATCGAATGGGCTGTCACACTCACCCGTAACGGTAAACCCTGGGTTCCCGTACCCGATTTACTCTATATTTCCTATAATCGCTTACCACAGAATGATATTGTTGACGAAGCTTGCCCGATTCCCCCAGACTTAGCAATTGAAATTATCTCCCCCAATCAAACCTTTGGTGAAATAAGCGCTAAAGCGAATGATTACCTCGATGCAGGTGTTTTGCGAGTTTGGGTAATTGATGCAAGAGCGAAAACCGTTACCGTTTATTATCCAGATGTTCCATCTCGAACTAAAACAGGTAAAGATACCTTAGAAGATTCCCTCTTACAAGGATTACAAATCACACCCCAACAAATCTTCCAACAAGCAAAAATCCCTTAAAAACTCCGCGCACCTCCGCGTAAACCTCCGCGCCCCTTTGCGTTTAAAAACTCATTTACCTCAGATGTCGTAAGGCGTTGAAAACCCACTTAACCTTACAGACAAAATGCAAATTTTAGACAAACAAACCATCCGCGTTAGCGCACTCCATGCGATCGCCTATTGTCCCCGCCTTTACTACTTAGAAGAAGTCGAAGAACTTTATACTCAGGATGCAGCGGTATTTGCTGGACGCAGACTACACGCAGAACTAGAAAAACAAGAAGATGAAGACTGGGAAGAATTATTTCTCACCAGCGAAGAATTAGGCTTACGAGGAAGAGTAGACGCTTTACGTACCCGCGACGGAAAAACCATTCCCTACGAACACAAACGCGGACGTTGTTATCGCGATGAAAACAAGCAACCCCAAGCTTGGGAAAGCGATAAATTACAGATTTTAGCTTACGCTTGTCTCTTAGAATCATCTCTCGGAATTTCCATAGATGAAGGTCGTATTCGCTACCATGCTGATAATGTTTTAGTTCACGTACCTTTAGATGATGCCGGAAGGGAATTAGTACAACAAGCAATTGAACAAGCGCGTATACTTCGTAACTCAAATTACCGTCCACCCGTTACCGACAATGAAAGACTCTGCGCTCGTTGTTCCCTATCTCCGGTGTGTTTACCCGAAGAAGCACGACTGGCACATAACAAAGAATGGCAACCAATACAGTTATTTCCCGAAGATGACGAACGCCAAATCATCCATATTTTAGAGCCAGGGACAAAAGTAGGTAGAACAGGAGAACAAATAAAAATAACCCCTCGGAATCAACCAGTAGAAACCATTCCAGCGCGTCAAATTGGACAAATAGTATTGCACAGCTTTTCTCAAATCTCCACTCAAGCGCTGCATTTTTGTGCCGGTGAAAATATTGGCGTACATTTGATTTCCGGTGGCGGACGCTATATCGGTAGTTTTGACAATAGACAAGGTAGTATTCAGCGAAGAATTCGTCAGTATGCAGCATTGAGTAATGCCGAAACTTGTTTAGAATTAGCGCGTAAATTGGTGACTTGTCGTGCAACAGAACAGCGTAAGTTTTTGATGCGCGGAAAACGGAATATCAAATGCAAATCACCAAAATTAGAAACAGCGATGGCTTCGCCGACCCTTGAAAAGGGTATCGCACAAATGAAAGCTGTTCTCAAACAAGTTAATAAGGCCAAATCCATCGATTCCTTACTGGGTTTTGAAGGTAACTTAGCTGCGGTATATTTTAGTGCATTACCTTGCATTTTCGCAGCTAACGTTCCTCCAGAAATGAGGTTTTCCGGGAGAAA